>CAYLQF010000042.1:0-10799 GCA_964385735.1 uncultured Ruminococcus sp.
AAACAAAGCGCATTTTCAGGAGGAAAGCTTATGAAAAAATTCCTATCTGTAGTTTTATGTCTCGCTATGCTCTGCGTATGCTTTGCAGGCTGCGGTTCATCAAACAACGGCGGTAAGGTCGCCTATGTTTTGGCCGAAAAGGGAGATACTTATTCTCTCGGCCTTGCAAACAGCTTCAAAACCGCTTTTGAAAAGCAGGGCGGTAAGGTGGTTATGGAAACCTTCCCCACCAACACAACAAATTTTTCGGACTATTTGCAGAAAGCGCTCGATAACAGCGCAGATGTAATTTTTGCTCCCAACTCAACAACCGTTGCGGCAAATCTTCTGAAAAATGCAGACGACCTCGGCATAGAATGCCCGATTCTCGCAGGCGATACTTGGGAATCCTCGGTTATACTCGATGCTATAAAGGGTACAGAGCTTGAGGTTTACTGCTCAACCTTCTTTGACGAGAACGATGCTTCTTCAACAGCCGCTAAGGATTTCGTTACAGGCTTTAAAAAGTGGCTCAATGCAAACTCGGAATATAAAGAAATGAACGGCGGCAACGATATCGTAGCAGCGGTTTCCGCTCTCGGCTTCGATGCTTATAACGTCGCTCTTGCGGCAATCCGTGCCGCTGCAGAGAAGAAGGGTGCAGACCTTACATCGGTTGATGTTGCTTCCGCTCTTTGGACTCTTACTTATGAAAATGCTGTTGCGGGAAAGCTTCAGTTCGATAAAAACGGCGATGCTATAAAGGACAGTGCGTATATCAAAAAGGCAGGAAATGATGCTTTCGAATTCGTAAAGCTTCAGACCATAACCAATGATGCCGTTCAAGCCTCGGCCTTCGATTACGGTAACGCTTCCGGTATCAAGCTTGATACCGCAAATAAGAAAATCGTAATCGGTGTTTATGAGCCCACCTCCGGTAATAATGCTGCCGGCGGTAAGCAGGAGGTTATCGGCGTACAGTATGCAAACTCTCTTGATAACAAGGTAACCATCGACGGCGTTGATTATAAGGTTGAAATTTATGTAAGCGACAACGGCTCTCTTGAGGAAAATGCCGTAACCGCTGCTTCCAACATAGTAAGCAAGGGCGCTCTTATATCGCTCGGCTCCTATGGCTCCGGCGTTTCGATAGCTGCCGCAAAAACCTTTGAGGATGCAAAAATGCCCGCAATCGGTATTTCCTGCACCAACGCTTCTGTTACAGAGGGCAACAATTATTATTTCCGCACCTGCTTCCTTGATCCGTTCCAAGGCTCTGTAATGGCTCAGTTTGCGTGGGAGCTTATCTCCAAATAATTTTAAAATTACAATAAAGAGTGCGGTAGGATTGTCCTGCCGTACTTTTTTGGCTTGAAAGGTAAAATAATTTATGAATATTCTTCCGTACCTTATAAGGGGACTTGCAACCGGCGGGCAGTTTGCGCTTGTTGCAATAGGATATACTATGGTTTACGGAATTTTAAAAATGATAAACTTTGCTCACGGTGACCTTTTTATGGTATCCGGCATAATGCTTATTTATCTTGCTGCTGATTTTCCGTCCATGCCTATATGGGTCTCTATGCTTTTAATGATAGTGCTTACGGTATTTATCGGATTTTTAATAGAAAAGTGCGCTTATTCACCGCTTCGAAGCGCTCCGAGAATGTCGGTTATGATATCTGCGATAGGTGTTTCTTATCTCTTGCAGAATCTTGTCAGCTATATAACCGGCGGTCTTTCGAAGCAGTTTCCCGATATTCCGTTTATCAGCGAATCCACGAGGCTTTTCGGCGTTAAGGATAAAATTGCCGTGTTTATTTCGCCCTTAGTTGCGATAGCTTTAACCTTTATCCTTGTTTTAATAATAAATCATACAAAATTCGGTATGTCTATGAGAGCTGTTTCAAAGGATTTTGAAACAAGTCAGCTTATGGGAATAAAAATCAACAAGGTTATATCAATAACCTTTGCAATAGGCGCATTTCTTGCGGCGGTAGGCTCTCTTTTATACTTTGCCAAAAATTCGGGTATAAATCACTTAGCAGGCTCGACCCCAGGCATTAAGGCTTTTATCGCCGCAGTTGTAGGTGGTATAGGCTCTATCCCGGGAGCTGTTGTGGGAGCACTTATTATCGGAGTTATCGAAAGTCTTGCCAAGGCGTTCGGACTTTCGGATTTCAGCGATGTTATATCGTTTGCGTTACTTATAATAATACTTGTTGTTAAGCCTACAGGTATTTTCGGTGAAAAAACAACGGAGAAGGTGTAAGGGATATGAGCAATTTTTGGAATAAATACAAGCGCACCGTATGCAACCTTGCACTTGTTGCTGTGATTTTTCTTTGTCTTACGGCTATCGAGCTTTTTGCTCCGGCGAAATCTATGTGGTTCTCTGTAATGAGAAAGGTATGCACCTTTGCACTTGCTGCCGTTTCAATGAACCTTTTGAACGGATTTACAGGTCTGTTTTCGCTCGGTCAAGCAGGATTTATGCTGCTCGGTGCATATACATATGCGATTTTTACAATTCCCTCGTCGTTAAGACACACCGTTTTCAGAAATTACGGTGACAGTATTATAAGCTTTCAGCTTCCGCTTGTAGTGGCTCTGATTATAGCGGGGCTGGTTGCCGCCTTCTTTGCATATCTTGTGGGCTTGCCGGTTTTGCGACTGAAAAGCGATTATCTTGCCATAGCAACTCTCGGCTTTGCCGAAATCGTCAGAGGTGTTGTTCAGCTTGTTCAGTTCGGACCCGTAACAAACGGCCCTGACCCGATAAACAATTTTACAGCTCCCAAAAACATTTTGGTTTATGCTTCTCTTGCAGGTGTTTGCATACTTATAATAGTTCTTATTATAAATTCAACCTATGGCAGAGCCTTTAAGGCTATAAGAGACGATGAAATAGCAGCCGAGGCTATGGGAATAAATCTTGCAAAGCATAAGCAGCTTTCGTTTGTTACAAGCTCCTTCTTCTGTGGAATAGCAGGTGCTATGCTTGCAATGTGCAACACAAGCGTTTCCGCCGCTTCCTTTACAACGAGTATGACCTATCAAATTCTTCTTGTTGTTGTAATAGGCGGCATAGGCTCGGTTTCCGGCTCGGTAATAGCGGCATTTATTTATTATGCAAGCAGCGAATGGTGGCTTAAGTTCCTTGATGTTGAAAAGGTTGTAAACGGGAAAAGGCTTCCCCTTTTAGGGCCCGGCTTTAGAATGGTTGTCTTTTCGGTTCTTATAATGATAGTTGTTCTTTTCTTCAGAAAGGGTATTATGGGCTCAAAGGAAATCTCCGTTTACGATAGCTTACTTAAGATAAAAAAGCTTTTTTGCGGTAAAAAGACCGCCAAGGCGAAGGGCGGTGCGAAATAATGTCGGGAAGTGTTCTTAAGGTAAATGACCTTACTATGCAGTTCGGCGGCGTTGTTGCCGTAAACAATCTTTCTATGGAGGTAAATAAGGGCGAAATAGTTGCTCTTATAGGCCCGAACGGCGCAGGAAAAACTACGGCGTTTAACGCAATAACCGGTGTTTACGAGCCCACGAACGGTGCTATTTATTTTAACGATAAGCTTATAATAGAAAACAAGCCTCAGGGTAAAATGAAAAAGCTTTATTCGGGTGAAAATAACGGTAAGTACAGCTCTGTTATAAGGAAAACTCCCGATGTGCTTACAAAGCTCGGTATGGCAAGAACCTTCCAAAACATCAGACTTTTTAAGTCGATGACTGTTTTTGAAAATGTTCTTACCGCTAAGCATTTGCGCCGAACCTCGAATTTCTTTACCGCAATGCTTCACCTTAATTATAAGGAAGAGGCGAAAATGCGTGAGGAGGCGGAGGAGCTTTTAACGCTTGTCGGTCTTTACGATGTTAAGGATGAGCTTGCAACAAGCTTGCCCTACGGTAAGCAACGCAAGCTGGAAATAGCAAGAGCCTTGGCAACAAATCCGAGTCTTCTCTTGCTTGATGAGCCGGCAGCCGGTATGAATCCTCAGGAAACCGAGGAGCTTACGCAGTTTATCCACTTTATTCGTGACAAGTTTGAGCTTACTGTCTTGCTTATAGAGCATCATATGAATCTTGTTATGGATATTTCCGACCGGATTTATGTCATAGAATTCGGTAAGCTTATAGCCTGCGGTACTCCTGCGGAAATTCAACAGGACCAAAGGGTTATAGATGCATATTTGGGGGTGGCTGAGGATGAGTAAGCTTCTTGAAATAAAGGACCTTTTTGTCCGCTTTGGCGGCATAAAGGCGGTTGAGGATGTTTCTTTCTCTGTTGAACAGGGAAAAATAGTAACCCTTATCGGCGCTAACGGTGCGGGAAAATCAACAATCCTGCGTTCGGTTTCCGGCGTTGTAAAGCCGCAATCGGGGGAAATTCTGTTTAACGGCGAGAACATAGTAGGTCTTACTCCCGATAAAATAGTTTCAAGGGGTATAACCTTAGTTCCCGAGGGAAGGCGTGTTTTCCCAAATCTTACGGTGCTTGAAAACCTTAAGATAGGCGCTTATTTAAGGAAAGACAGTCTTGGCGAGGATATAGAGTATGTATATTCGCTTTTTCCCCGTTTAAAGGAACGCAGCTGGCAGCTTGCCGGAACGCTTTCGGGCGGAGAGCAGCAGATGCTTGCTGTCGGCAGAGCACTTATGAGCAGACCTAAGCTGATTATGATGGACGAACCGTCGCTCGGTCTTGCTCCTTTAGTTGTAAGGGATATATTTAATATCATAGGTGAAATAAATAAAAACGGAATAACCGTTCTGCTCATTGAGCAAAATGCCAATATGGCGCTTAAGGCGGCAGATCTGGGCTATGTTATAGAAACCGGCAAGATAACTCTTACAGGCACCGGTGAGGAGCTTTTAAATAACGAAAGTGTTAAAGAGGCGTACCTCGGAAAAGCAAAATAATCGATAAAAGTGCCTGATAAAGCTGCAACAGTCGTGCAAAATTACGCCATAAAAGTAAAAATGCGAAGGAAGCATAAAATTAAAGCTTCCTTCGCATTTTTGTTTAATTTTGCTTTAGGCAGGTCTTGACCTGACGGCAATAAAATTTGTTGCCCAATGCTTTGTATATTCGTAAAGATCGTCAAGAGCTGTAGCGGAATATCCTCTGCAATATTTTACATATTCGCAAAGCAGCCCTTCCAAAAAAATCTGTAAATCCAATTCAATATATGTGCGGTCTTGAATTCTGCTGTCGCTGTGAGAAAGCTCTAACAGCTTACCCGAAGCGATAGCCGCCAATTTTTTTGCGGCAAATAAAAATTCGTTGGATTTGCACAGCAAACGGTAATTTTCATTGTTTTGACGGATAAATTCAAAAACAGAGTCGATAAAATGCATAATGTCCTGAGCCTCAACCAAGCGTGCGTTGTCAAAAAAAGTATCAATCAGTTCATTTTCATAATCCTCGGCCACACCGTAAATATCATCATAATGTGAATAAAATGAGCCACGGCTGATGTCGGCTCGCTTACATAGCTCACTAACCGAAATTTTTCCGAGCTCTTTCTTTTCGGAAAGCATTTGTGCAAATGTTTTTTTAATAAGCTGTCTTGTTTTTCTTGAGGATCTGTTCAAATTCTGTGCCTTCATAGCTTTTTTCTCCTGCAAATATACAATTTATCAAGCAGCGTACAAATTTGAACACTGACTAAATAATTGTACTTCCGTATTCTCGTTAAAATAATTATAATTCAACACAGTCTAAATGTCAACACTGTTAAAAAACCAAAAGGAGCTATGATATATGGAAAATAAGTCGATTTCCCATGCCGATAATGAGGACATTATTGAAACCGTCGGTTTAACAAAGGATTATGGATTTGGACGGGGTGTGTTTGATGTCAGTATTTATGTTGACAAGGGCGAGGTGTTCGGTTTTTTAGGACCTAACGGCGCCGGAAAATCAACAACCATCCGACACCTGATGGGTTTTTCGAGACCGGACAAGGGCAGCGCCAAAATTTTGGGCAAAGAAACCTTTAGAAGCTACGATAAAATTTTAAACCGTGTGGGATATATCCCGGGAGAAATAGCGCTTCCCGCCGGACTGACCGGCTGGGAATTTATCCGTATGATGCAGAATATGCAGAAGCTGCACAATGAACAAAAGCTGGAAGAGCTGCTTACAATGTTTGAGCTTGAGGAGGCTGTTTTGCGGGGAGAGACCAAGCGAATGAGTCTCGGTGTAAAGCGAAAGCTGGCTATTGTAACAGCTTTTATGTCCGACCCCGAGGTTCTTATACTTGATGAACCCACAAGCGGACTTGATCCGGTTATGCAGGAAAATTTCATACAATTTATCCATGAGGAAAAGGCACGGGGAAAGACTATTTTGCTTTCAAGCCATATTTTTTCGGAGATAGACTCTACCTGTGACCGTATCGCCATTATAAAGGACGGCAAAATCGTATCCGAATTTGTAGCGGATGATTTAAAGCACGCCTCCCGTAAATATTACACTGTTATATTTAAATCCTTGCAGGAAAGGGAAAAATTCAAGGCGGAGAGTAAAAGACTTCCGTCCTACAGCTTAAACGGTGAAAATGAAAGCTGTATTGATATTTCTATCGAGGATGCCGATCTAAATGAGCTGATAAATATATTATCAGCCCTTGAGATACACTCCTTCAGCAACCGTAAGGAAACCTTGGAGGACTATTTTATGAAGTTTTACAAGGAAGAAAAGGATTTCGGAGGTGCATTATAATGAGTGTAATCGAGCTTAACAGGCTTACAAAGGATTACGGTAATAAGCAGGGAATTTTTGATCTGAAGCTTTCTGTCGAGGAGGGCGAGATGGTCGGCTATGTTGGCACAAACGGCAGCGGCAAAACAACCACTATACGGCATATTATGGGCTTTTTGAAGCCCACACAGGGAAGTGCTGCGGTAAACGGCTTATCTTCGTGGGAGCATTCAAGCGATATTGTAAGGGGAATCGGCTATGTACCGGGCGAAATTGCATTTCCGGATTTAAAAACCGGTATCGACTTTTTAAAATGTCAGGCGGATTTTTTCGGTCTTCACAATATGACCTATGCCAATGAGCTTATAGAGCGCCTACAGTTAGACCCCGCAGCAAATCTGAAAAGAATGAGTAAGGGTATGAAGCAGAAAACTGCGCTGGTAGCTGCTTTGATGAATGATGCTCCTGTCATTTTGCTTGATGAGCCTACCACCGGTCTTGACCCGCTGATGAGAGCTACCTTTCTTGATATTATTAAGGAGGAGCACCGAAAAGGGAAAACCATTTTTATGAGCAGTCACAGCTTCGATGAGCTTGAAAAAACCTGTGATAGAGTGGCGCTGATAAATGACGGTCATATAGTAGATGTATGTGATATGGCGCAAATTCGAAGCCGACCTGTAAAGGAGTTTAAAATTGAATTTTATACTGCCGAGGATTACAAGCGCTTTTTGTGCGAGCCGTATGAAAAAATCCGTTTACAGGAGCAATATAATCAAGCTTCAATTCGTATCGGTGCAGATGAAACGGCACGGCTTCTGAAAACCCTGAAGGACTATCGGGTTAGGTTTATTTCAGAGCTTCCGTATACACTTGAAATGCATTTTAAGAATATTTTATTTAATCAAAGGAAAGGTTAAAAAGGTGAAAGGCAATGTTCAGTAAAGCATTATTCAAACAATCCTGTAAGGCCAACGGTATCATGTGGAGTGTTATTACCTTTGCCGTCTGTTTTATGCTTGCCTGCGTTATGCTTATTTCCGGCAACGGTAATATTGGCGAGGTTAAAAATTCAATTCAGGATACTATCATAACAAAAGAAATTGATGCACAAATGGAAAAGCAGTCCCTGTCATATTATGCAACCGCCGAAGACGGTCTTAAAAAATTCGATTCGCTTTTTTCCGCAAACGCAACCGATACCCTGTCTTATCTTGTTTGGTGCTCGCAAATGCCGAATAAAACCGATTTCGGTGATACAGCTGTTTATGTTGCGGCGACGGAAAAATGGCAGGGAGCTGCTCCGGAAGTGAAAACCAAAGCGGGCAAGGCTTATGCTGCTGCAGTAAATGAATGGATGTCGCAAATGCCTATGCAGGAAAGCTACTCAGCTGTAAACGAATATCTTTCCGCAGTTGAAGCATGGCGTGAAAAATCTCCGGCTACGCAGGAAAATGCAGCTTCGACAGCTTACTTAGCCGCCTGTGAAGAATTGCAGACATATATCGCTCAAAAAGCGATGGCGGCCGGATATGCGGAAGACTCCTCAGAGGCTCAGGAAATGCTCGGCAGCGTGATGTACACCTTGAATCCGAACGGAAGCTTTAACGATTTTTATACCGAAAACGGCGAGGATATTCCGGCAGATTACGATTTTATGTCTCTTATAACCAATATCGGCAGCTCGGATATTGATACATACCTTAATTCGGATGAACGAATTGCTTACCGTTCATCAAGGGCGAAAGACGGCGTGGCTGTTTTTCTTGCGGGAAATATGACCAAGACAGAAGCTGCGGAGGCTCTTATAAACGCACTTTCCGACTACGGTGTTACCAAAGAAAAGTATGCTTCCTTCGGTTATACCTATAATTCTGTAAAGCATATGGCGCAAACTGCCATTGTAACCTATCAGGGCAGACTTGAATATGAGCTCGGCTTGCTTGCAGAGGAATACGAGACAGGAAAATTTGAGGGTGAAGCTGCATATTTTAATGCGATTGCAGATAAAAAAGAAGCTCTTGCCGAAGATATCTCTGCCAGCTTCCTTTCCACCTTACCGCAGGCGGTTTCGGATGCTCTCTCGGAAATCGGACAGATGGATCTTTACACCCTGATTGTCGGCTCAATTTTCTATAAGCTGGCAGGTCTGCTGCTTCCTATCATTTATATGATTATGGCATCCAACAATCTGATTTCGGGTCAGGTAGACAGTGGCTCTATGGCGTATGTACTTTCAACCTCCACAAGGAGAAGCACTGTTGTGTTCACACAAGCGGTTTATCTTATCGGCTCTATGCTTCTTATGTTCTCGCTGACAACAGTAACGGGCTGTGTGTGCCTGTTGCTTGTAGCTCAGGAGGTGGAATTAACCTGTGCAAAGTTGATTTTATTGAATGTCGGGGCTTTTCTTGTTCTCTTTGCACTGTCCGGACTTTGCTTTTTTACCTCCTGCGTGTTTGACCGAAGCAAGCGCTCTATGGCAATCGGCGGCGGACTTTCGATATTTGCCCTTGTTGCTGCCATGCTCGGCTTGTTCGGAAGCCCCGTGATTCCGTCTGTAGTTCGACTTGAGGCCTTGAACAGCTTTAATTATGTGACGGTTATTTCTTTGTTTGATGTTATTTCGATTATTGACGGAACAAATAGCTTCATTTGGAAGCTTATCGTTCTTGCAATGCTCGGCCTGCTGGGATATGTTGTCGGCTCTATTCGCTTTACCAAGAAGGATTTACCTTTGTAAAGAGGGCGAGACAAATGTCGGTGTTTAATGAAATTTGTGATCTTTACGAAAAAATGTCCGCAGTAGAAAGAGGAATTCTGTTAAAGGAAAAAGCGGCAGCCGTGTTTGCAGAACTCAGTGACCTCTTTATTCAGAGTGAGGCGGCGATAAAAGCTCTTGCCGGATTTATAATCGGAACGGTTACTGCGGACGGCAGGATAAATGAAAAGGAATATCTGTTGATTTATCCGGCGCTTGTAAAAGCTTTCGGAGAAGAGCTTGATTTTGCGGCAATTAAGGCTTCCTTCCGTCTGGACAAGGACTGTAAAGGGCTGATAGCGTCTTATACTGAAAAAATGCTCTGCATACTGAGCTTATCGAACGAGAAATTGAAATGGGATATTATTACTCTTTGTCTGTGTGTAGCATCCGTAGACGGAAAAATCTCTCCGAAGAAAAAACGGTATATACGGGGTCTTTGCGAAGCAAAAATAAAAGCACAGTGAGGATTGGCAATACCGTAAATCCGGCTTATTTACGCAAAATAAGTATAAAAAGCAAAGCGGGTCATACCGAAAGCTCGGTATACTCGCTTTGTTTTTGTTAAAAAGGTTTATCTGTATGCATTTTTCGAAGCATATAGATTTTCGGCACCGGCTTTATTTGCAGTCACAATTTTTATCTATGCATTTGCTGCCGCCGTTAGCTGATATTTTGGATTTGATTTTCTTTATATATCCGGTAATATCTTCAAAATAAACACATCCGAGTATAACTGCCGATACTACACTTACGATTCCGGCGGATATCGCAACAATTCTTAAGGCTTTTCTCATAATTTTAACTCCTGTCTTTATAATATTTTTCTTTTAGTTAAGCGTTGGGTAATTTTGTTTAAATTTGTAACAAGAACATCACCCGTTATACGCAGACTGCTGTTTCGGTTGTTTTGATTCATAAAATCAATCGAACGGTAGATACTGTTCAAATTATCATATCCCTCGGAAAGTATATTTTTCAATATATAAGTCGCTCGGTCATATCCGCCTTTTATCATATCGTCAATGCTTTGCTTGTTAAAAACAAGCGATTGCTTTAACATACTGTTGCAGGGGAAAAATATTTTTATTACCTTGTTATCAAAATAAGTGTTTTCGAATTTATAACAGGTGTCGTCGAAATAAATGCAAATTATATAGTCTAAATTATGCTTTAAAAGGGGATATACGGGAATGTTGTCAATCATTGCACCGTCAAAGTAAGAGGTGTTATCAAGAGAAACCGAGCGGGTCTTTCCCTTGAGAGAAACAACCGATTCTCCGCATTTTACCGCTTCGATAGTGATGAATTTCAGCTCACTGACCCGAATACCCGTTCCGCAAAGCGTTT
>CAYLQF010000042.1:10899-12543 GCA_964385735.1 uncultured Ruminococcus sp.
CAAAGCGTTTATAGATGCCAGCATTGAATTTATACTTCGCACTGCATACTTTTCGGCAATCAGCTTGTTTTTATAGGAAATAACCGTTTCTTTGGTTATTTCGTTGCCGTTTGAAAATTTAAAAAACGCTTTTACATCACGAAGATATTTTTCCACCGTATTATTGCTTTTTTCATCACTTTTAAGATACATTTCGAAAGCGGATAACTGTTTATAAGTTAAAATTCTTTTCTTCACAGTATTTACCTCCTCATAGTTTTAATGCTGTTCTCCGAAAAATTCTATCGTCTGTACCGAAAGCCAAAAGCTGAGCGGCCGGATTTTATTATATATAAATAGAAACTATATATAAATAAAAACCGGAAGGTAACCTTGCCTTCCGGTTATACATAATCAAAAGCTTTGCTTAGGATAGATAACAAATTATATATGAAATTTTGTTTGTTTCGCTGTCTTAATATGCTTTGCCCCAGTAGAGCATTTTATCTGCCTTTTTGCCGCAGCAAACGCAGGTATCGGAAATGTGCTCCTGCTCAAAGGGTATGCACCTTGAGGTAACACCGGCAACCTCCTTAAGCTTATCCTCACATTCTCTGTCTCCGCACCACATTGCTCTTATAAATCCCGGCTTTGTATCCGCAATTTCTTTCATTTGCTCAAGATTTAAAGCATCATAGGTCATATTCGCCCTGCGTTCAAGAGCCTTATTATAAAGACCGTCTCTCACGGCGTCTAAAAGCTTCGGAATTTCGGCTTCTAAATCATTTAAATTTATAACGGTTTTCTCTCTGTTGTCACGCCTTACCGCAACACATTGCCCGTTTTCAATGTCTCTCGGACCTATTTCTATGCGAACGGGGACACCCTTCATTTCATATTCCGCAAATTTCCATCCGGGTGACTGCTCACCGCAATCAACCTTCACCCTGCAAGCCTTTTTGAGCCTTTCACCTATTTCAAGCGCCTTTTCGGTAACGCCTGCCTTGTGTGAGGCAATAGGAATTACAACAACCTGAACGGGAGCTATTGCAGGGGGAAGAACCAGTCCGTCATTATCACCGTGGGTCATTATAACGGCACCGATAAGGCGTGTTGTAGACCCCCATGAGGTTTGGAACGGATTTATCTGTTTATTGTCCCTATCTGTATAGGCTATATCAAAGGCTTTGGCAAAGCCGTCTCCGAAATAGTGTGAGGTACCGCTTTGAAGAGCCTTACCGTCGTGCATAAGCGCTTCTATGGTATATGTGGCTTCGGCGCCGGCAAAGCGCTCCTTTTCGGTTTTCTGACCCTTTACAACCGGCATAGCGAGGTATTTTTCGGCAAAATCCGCATAAACGCCGAGCATTTTTTCGGTTTCGCTTTTTGCCTCCTCGGCGGTCGCATGAAGAGTGTGACCCTCCTGCCATAAAAACTCTCTTGAGCGCAGAAAAGGTCTTGTAGTCTTTTCCCAACGAACAACACTGCACCACTGGTTATAGAGCTTAGGCAAGTCCCTGTAGGAATGAACAATATTCTTAAAATGGTCGCAAAACAAGGTTTCCGAGGTGGGGCGAACGCAAAGGCGCTCTTCAAGCTTTTCCTCACCGCCGTGAGTGACCCATGCAACCTCCGGAGCAAAGCCCTCAACATGGTCCTTTTCCT
>CAYLQF010000043.1:0-12466 GCA_964385735.1 uncultured Ruminococcus sp.
CCAAAGCTTATTTACGGCTTGCATTTTTTACACGGAGTATATCCGCTCTCTGTTAATTCGTCACGGCTTTCGCAAACATAAAGGTTTTCGTTGCTTGTATTTTTGATATATCCGCAGGACGGCAGATGAAATTTTTTCGTTTTGGTATTTGCATAATAAACATCGGTGGTGGGAGTGCTGCCCTGTGTCGAACCGTCGCTGTCGGAGCTTGGAACGGAATTGTCGCTGCTTTCGCTTGACGGTGCAATCGACTCATAAAATGAGATATCGTCATTTAACCTGTATCCGTTTACCGTTTCATCGCTCGGCTCGGTTATAACTACGCTTGTCTCACTTGCTGCTTCAATATGAGGTGTGTTATCCGAGCAACCGCACGCAAAGAATAAATATGAAACGATAAGAAAAAACAAAGCAAACCGTCGCATATAATCCACCTATGAAATAAATGTCAAGCTTTTACATATTCATTATATATCAATTTTTCACAAAAATCAATAGAAAAGGGTGACTTTTTTGAATATTTATGCCGATGAAAGTAAGCTGCGTGAGCTTAAGGCTCAGGCAAACCGTTTGCCATTGTCCCCGGGTGTTTATATGATGAAAAATAAAGGCGGAGAGATTATTTATATCGGCAAGGCAAAAGCCCTTAAAAACCGTGTTACACAGTATTTCGGAAGCGGTAATCAACATTCCGAAAAGGTTAAGAGGATGGTCTCAAGTGTCGATAAATTCGAGCATATTATATGTGACAGCGAGTTTGAGGCACTTGTGCTTGAATGTTCTCTTATAAAACAGTATCAGCCGAAATATAACATTCTTTTAAAGGATGATAAGGGCTATTATTATATAAAGATAACAGACGAAAGATGGCCTAAAATTAAATTTGCGAATAGTGCCGATGGAGGGGGAGAATATATAGGCCCTTACTATTCCGGTTATGTCGCACGGGATACTATAGATGCGGTTCTTACTGTTTTTAAGCTGCCTGACTGTAACCGTTCGTTCGATAAGCCGTCAAAGCCGTGCCTTAACTATCACATAGGAAGATGTGAGGCTCCCTGCAGAGGTTACATTTCAAACAGCACTTATGTTGAGACCGTTTTGCAGGCAAAGGATTATATTAAAAACGGAAATGCCTCGGATTTAATAAAGCTTTTAAACGAAAAAATGCTGGCTGCGTCCGAAAGGCTTGATTTTGAAAATGCAGCTAAGCTCAGAGACAGAATAAGGGCGCTCGCTTCAATGAAGCAGCAGCAAAAGGTGGTTATGTGTACATATGGGTCGCAGGATGCTTTCGCAAGTGCCTTTATAGGAGAACAGGCCTGCGTGAGCGTTTTCAGCTTTCGAAATAACCGTCTTACCGATAAAAGACATTTCTTTGTTGACGGCGTAACCGACAGAAGCACTCTTTACGGAGAATTTCTTCCGAGGTACTATTCGGACAATTCGGATATTCCTCCGAGAATTCTTCTTGACGGTGAGCTTGACGGAGGTACTCTTATTGAGCAATGGCTTTTTGAAATATCAGGCAGAAAGACCTCCCTTGTCGTTCCTAAAGCTGGCGAGCAAAAAAGTATAGTTATGATGTGCCTTAATAATGCTGCGGATAATCTTTCCCTGAAAACCGAGCGAAGCGGTCGAGAAATGGCGGCTCTCAACGAGCTTGCGAGGCTTCT
Source organism: uncultured Ruminococcus sp. (assembly GCA_964385735.1). GTDB lineage: Bacteria > Bacillota > Clostridia > Oscillospirales > Acutalibacteraceae > UBA737. Next base: position 1,677 of record CAYLQF010000043.1, read on the forward strand.
TAAGCTAAAAAGCGTGCCTTCCTATATTGAGGCTTACGATATATCACATACCGGCGGTGATGAAAATGTCGGAGGTATGGTGGTTTTCAAGGACGGAAGACCCTTAAAAACAGCTTATAAACGCTTTAAAATAACCGGCTTTACAGGACAGGACGATTATCGTTCGATGGCGCAGGTTATCGACCGGCGCTTTAACGAATATGAAAACGGTACCGACAGCGGCTTTAAGACTTTGCCTGACCTTATATTGCTTGACGGCGGCAGGGGACAGATATCTGCGGTCGAGCCTGTACTGAAAAAGCATAATATAAGCGTTCCTCTCTTCGGTATGGTTAAGGATTCCAAGCATAAAACCCGTGCCGTGGCAACAACCGGCGGAGATATATCGATAAAGGCAAATCGCAGCGCATATACTCTTGTAACCCGTATACAGGATGAGGTTCATCGCTTTGCGATAACCTATCACAGAGGTCGCAGAAGCAGCAAGATGCTCAGCTCTGAGCTCAGAGAGATTGAATCTGTCGGAGTGAAAAGGGCAAATGCACTTTTAAAGTATTTTAAAACTCTTTCTGCAATAAAAAACGCAACTGTAGAAGAACTTTGTAGGGTTGACGGTATAAACCGCTCTGTTGCATTAAAAATATATGAACATTTTAAATAAACAGTTGCGAATTGGAGCGATAGCTGTTAAAATAATAGTAAATTACAGACTTTAAGGAGATATTGCTTATGTCTTGCAAGCAGCTTGAAAAAATTTCCGCAGGAGATACTGTTGCGGTCATTCATACGAATATGGGAGATATTTCCGTAAAGCTTTTTCCGGAGTATGCGCCTAAGGCGGTTGAAAGCTTTACGACCCATGCAAAAAACGGATATTATAACGGTATAATTTTTCACCGTGTAATAAACGGATTTATGATTCAGGGCGGCGACCCTACCGGAACCGGTATGGGCGGTGAGTCGATATGGGGCTCAAGCTTTGAGGATGAATTCACACCCGAGCTTCATAATCTTTGCGGAGCGCTCTCTATGGCAAACGCAGGTCCGTCTACAAACGGCAGTCAGTTTTTTATAGTTCAGGCGAATACCGTTCCTGACGGTATGCTTTCGCAGATGCGAGAGCTTGCAGACAACGGCTTTCCCGCCGAAATAACAGAGGCTTACGAAAGGCTCGGCGGAACACCGTGGCTTGATTTTAAGCATACTGTTTTCGGTCAGGTTTTCGAGGGTATGGATACTGTGAATTCAATTGCGGCAGTTAAGGTTGATGCATCGGATAAGCCGTATGAGGATGTAGTTATTAACGGAATAGACATAAAAACCGTTTAATGCGTAAGGAGAATAGCTATGAAAGGAATTATACTTGCAGGTGGCAGCGGAACAAGACTTTATCCGCTTACAATGGTAACATCAAAGCAGCTTCTTCCGGTTTACGATAAGCCGATGATTTATTATCCGCTTTCAACTCTTATGCTTGCGGGAATAAGGGATATACTGATTATTTCAACACCTACAGACCTTCCTAATTTTGAACGGCTTTTGGGGAACGGCTCCGATTACGGAATAAATCTTTCTTATGCTGTTCAGCCCTCGCCGGACGGTCTGGCTCAGGCGTTTATAATCGGCGAGAAATTCATAAACGGTGATAGCTGCGCTATGGTGCTCGGTGATAACATTTTTTACGGCAACGGACTTAAAAGGTGCCTCAGGGAGGCTGCCGCAAGGGAAAACGGAGCAACCGTTTTCGGATATTATGTAGATGATCCTGAAAGATTCGGCATTGTTGAATTTGATGAAAACGGCAAAGCCGTTTCCATTGAGGAAAAACCGAAAAATCCAAAATCAAATTACTGCGTAACCGGCTTGTATTTTTACGATAACCGTGTTTGTGAGCTTGCAAAGAGGGTTAAGCCGTCTGCAAGAGGCGAGCTTGAAATAACCGACCTTAACAAGCTTTATCTTGAGGACGGCACCTTAAATGTAACCACTCTCGGCAGGGGCTATGCATGGCTTGATACGGGAACTATGGATGCTTTGAGCGAGGCCTCTGAGTTTGTAAGAGTTATTGAAAACAGACAGGGCATAAAAATATCCGCAGTTGAAGAAATAGCTTATAAAAACGGCTGGATTACAAAAGAGAAGCTGCTTGAATCGGCTGCTAAGTACGGCAAGTCGCCATACGGTGAGCATCTTAAAAGGGTTGCCGAAGGAAAGATACTTTATTGATGATTAAGGTAAGCATAATCGTTGCGGTTTATAATTCGCAGGAATATATCGAAAGGTGCATAGCCTCTCTTGTTTCTCAAACACTTAAGGAGCTTGAAATTCTTTTGATAGATGACGGTTCTACCGATTTAAGCGGAGAAATATGCCTTAAATATGCGAATAAAAACGAAAATGTCTTTTATTATAAAAAGGAAAACGGCGGTGCCGCTTCTGCGAGAAATTTCGGTATGAGACTTGCTCGTGGCAAGTATTTTTGCTTTGTCGATTCGGACGATTATATTGATAATGAAGCGGTGCTTACTATGTATCTTTCGGCTGAAAAGCAAAAGGCCGATATAGTTTCCTGCGGTTATTTTATGCACAACGGTAAAAGTGTCAGCAGAATTTCGGCTGAGGGCGGCAACTACAGCGGCAGCGAAATAAACTCTCGTATAGTTGAGCTTAAGTCAAAAAATCTTATTGACAGTCCCTGTAATAAGCTGTATCTTACCGACCTTGTAAGAAGCAGCGGTATACTTATGCCGGAGGGTGAGCCGTATGAGGATACCGATTTTAATCTTCGCCTTCTTACTGTTTTGCCTAAGGTTGTTCTGCTTGATGAATGCTTTTACCATTATATTCTTCATATGGGCAGCGCAACAAGGCATTATAATCCCCAAAAGCTTGAAATAATCAAAAAACGGGCAAGACTTTTAAAAGAATGTACGGCTACGGTTGACGATTACTGTGATTTTTATTTTGTTAAGTCTGTGTTTTCCGCAATAATAGATATGTTTCTTTCCTGTAAAAGCAACGAGATAAAGGCAACCGTAAGGCGAGAATGCTTAAGCCCCGAATTTTATGCCTGTGCAGAAGCCTGTCGGGCATCGGGCAGAGGAGCAACTGTTATTAAAAGGGTTGCAATAAGCGGAAGCGTAAACCGAATATACGGCTTTTTAAAGCTGTGCTACATTTTAAAATATAAAATGCAAAAGCTTTTTTTAAGGGTGAGATAATGCTCTCTGTTGCAATAGCGTCGTACAACGGCGAAAAATATATCGAAAAACAGCTTCTCAGTATTTTAAATCAGAGCTTGAGCGTGGATGAGGTCGTAATTTGCGACGACCGTTCAACAGATAATACCGTGGCTGTTTGCGAAAGCTTTATAAAACGGCATTCACTTAAAAATTGGCAAATATCCGTCAACGAGCAAAATGTGGGATTTTGCCTTAATTTTTACGGTGCTATAGCAAGGTGCTCGGGGGATATTATCTTTCTTGCCGATCAGGATGACGAATGGCTGCCGGACAAAACACTCAGGATGGTCGAATGTATGAAGGCACATCCCGAGATATCCGTGCTTTCCTCAAGATATGATGTAATCGACAAAAGCTCGGAGGTTATCGATAACTCAGGTGTTACCTATCTTGGAAGCAGGTTCGACGGTTCTGTCGAATACATAGATATCGAAAGCCTGATAGGCTGTTCTTATATCCGTGGCTTCAGTCTCTGCTTCAGAAGAGAAATAAAAGAGCTGATAAAACCGATTGACTTAAAATCCTTGCTTGCACACGATTGGCTTATAGCGGCTCTCGGATGCATAGCTTCAAAAACAGCCTTTTTAAATCTTATTCTTACTCATTACAGGTATCACGGTGAAAATGTTTCGCTTGCCGCAATGGACAAAGAAAAGCGTGAACGCAGCATTGATAAAAGAATAAGAGGCTTATCGGAATCTGTTGAGGGACATAAGTATATACTTTCATTTTTAAAGGGAAAACAGGCAAGGGAGGTTTCCGACTTTATTTCCTTTGAAGAAAAACGGATAGCCTTTCTTCAAGGTCGAAGTTTGCCAAAGCTTTTAAAGCTCGCAGCCTACTTAAAGCAATACAATCGCTATTATAAGGGGAACGGTCTGCGTGTTTATTTAGGAGATTATGTCTACTATGCTTACAAAAATAAAACAAGGTAAACTGTATAAAGCGCTGTTATCTGCGGCGCTTTGTGTCGTTATTGCGGCATTTTCACTTTCCGGAGCATTAACCGTTAGGGCAGAAGCTCAGGGAATTTATATGTCATATTATTCACAGGGTGCGTGGCGCAATTTTACGGACGGTGTTGCCATAGCCGATGATATAAGCGCAATAAGAATACAAACTCCCGAAAAGTCGTATGCTATAGCTTATAAAACACATAATTCGGGTAAAACCGGATTTTATCCCGAGGTTCGAAGCGATAATTCGGACTCTGAGGAATATGCCGGAGTGCTCGGAACAAGAACGATTATGAATGTCAGTCTGCGTGTTGTGGATTCTGACGGTAACAAGGTAAATTCAGGCATAGTTGTTATGTACAGAGCTATGATAGATAATGCTTGGCAGCCTTGGGTAAGCAATGCAAATCCCGATTGGATGCGTAGCGTTAAAATCAAATACCGCCTTGAGGGTGAGCTTAACACCTCCGGTGCCAACACCTGCGGAAGCGATGCGTCAAAAAATATATCCGGTATTGAAATCAGGGTGTTTGAGGAAAGCTCGATTGTAACCCAAATTGCTCCTACAGGTAATTATAAGCTGATAGATGTCCCTCATATTTATCAGATGAACGATTATCCTACCGGCTGCGAGTCTGTATCGGCTGTTATGGTGCTTAATTATGCCGGAGTTGATATCTCGGTAGACACCTTTATAGACTCCTATCTCGATAAGGGAGACCGAGACAGCTTTGACCCTAATGAAGTCTTCGGAGGCGACCCGAAAAGCTCAACCGGAATGGGATGCTATATGCCGGTTATAAAAAATGCCTGTTCAAAGCTCCTTTACGGGACGGATTATTATATCGAAGCCTCCGATTCCGCCTCGCTCGATACACTTTGCAGTCAGTACATAGATAACGGTATACCGGTTGTTGTTTGGGCAACAACCGATATGGCGAGCCCATATGTTTCAAAAACGATGACCTATAACGGCAAAGCAATAAATTGGATTTCTCCGGAGCATTGTCTTTTGCTTGTAGGGTACGATGCTTACTATTACTATTTTAACGACCCTCAAAATACCGAATATCCGGTATGCTATCTTAAATCGGATGTTGTAAGGGCTTATAACGGACTTTCAAATCAAAGCTTGGCGATAATCAAAGAGGATTCCCATTGTCCGGATACTTCTCCGGAATGTATACCGTGCGAATACAGCTTGCCCTCTGCCGCAGATACGGCCGTATATAATTTTGTTGACCTCTACAGCGGTGGCTTTAATTTTTCTTTAGATGTAGCCGAGCTGACGGGCGGCTTCTGCTTTGATTTTGATATTTCATATAATTCGGTTAAAAAAGCCGCTTCCGCCTTCGGCTACGGCTGGTACTCCGAGGCTCTTTTAAGTCTTAATAAGGAAAGCAACGGCGATATAAGGGTTTTTGTAACGCCAAGCGAATATATAACCTATAGCTTGTCGGAAAACGGCGCTTATCTGAGTAAAAATCCGGCTGCTGCCGCACTAAGTCTCTTAAAGACAGAATCGGGATACAGGCTTAACAATGTTAAAACAGGGGAATATTATCTGTTTAACTTAGAGGGAGAGCTTGTGCTTATTTCAAACGAGCGGGGAAGAGCTCTTGAAATTTCACATAATGATATAAGCATTACAGTAAGGGATTTGTTAACCGATAAGCAATTAACACTCTCCCTTGAAAACGGATATATCATCGGAGCTTCGGTTGAAGATATCAAGGTTGCCTCCTTTGAATATAAGAACGGATATTTAACAACCTTAAGCACGAGCCTTTATACCGAGCTTAATCTGTTTTACAATGAAAAGGGAGCCTTGTATAAAGCTGTAGACAATAACGATAATAAGCTGCTTGAGGTGGAATACGGAGATGACGGAAGAATACTTACAGACGGCACAGCCACATTTTCATATGTTGACGGTACGGTAACTGTTGTTGACGGCAGCAATACTCTTTGCCGGACCTTTAATGAAAACGGCGATGTTGTTTTAAGCTCCGGGGGTTCTCAGCAGGCTATAAGCTACGCTTACGATGCAAACCGCAATATTATAAGCATAGTTTACGGAGTCGAGGGTGATGCGAATATCGACGGTGCTGTAGATATAAGAGATATTGTTCGTATTAAACGCCTGTGTGTCGAAGCACAGTATTTAAAATATGCCGATATCAATTCAGACGGTCTTGTTAATGCTGAGGATTTAGCCTTGGTTACAGACTTTATAGTCAATAACGACAGAAGATATATAACCGAGGAGAGATATACCTATGATGAATTTTCAAGGGTTATATCGTTTACTTCTGTAAGCGGCAAAACGGTGCATTACACCTATGAATAACAGACCTTAAATTTCATCCGTTTAAAAAAGGTAGGGGAAGGCTTATGCTGAAATTTATTTTCGGACGGGCAGTATGCGGTAAAACCTATGAAATATTAAAGCTTGTGAAAAATTCCGTAAAATCTGATGAAAGTCCGATTTTTATTGTTCCCGAGCAGTTTTCCTTTGAAAGCGAAAGGCTGGTTCTCAGTGCTCTCGGCGATAAGGATTTTCAAAGGGTAAATGTTACAAGCTTTACCCGCCTTTGCTCGGTGGCGGAGCAAATAAGCGGCGGAGTATGCTTTAAGACCCTTTCCGATGCAGATAAGCATATTCTTATGCAAAGGGCGGTTAAGTCGGTTTCGTCCGAGCTAAAGCTTTGGGCAAGATATTTTGCTTCGGCAGGCTTTGCCGATGAGATGCTTAAAACCGTCGAGGAATTCAAGCTACAGGGAATATATCCGGAGGATCTTAAGAAAATTGCAGGCGAGGCTTCAGGCGAAAAGCTTCGCCTTAAGCTTTCGGATACCGCTCTTATTTACAGCGAATACAATGCCTTAATTGCAGAAAGCTTTTTAGACCCGTCGGATAGACTTGAAAGGCTTTACCGATTTATCGAAACAGACGGTTACTTTAAAAACAGACCGGTTTTTATCGATTCCTTCAAGGGCTTTACAGGTCAGCAGTTTAAAATTCTTAAAAAAATAATCGCACAGTCTCCGTCTGTCACGATTGCCGTTACTTACGACCCTAAGGTGGATAGGCAGTACGGAGTTTTTCATAATATATCGAAAACGGTCGACAGGCTTAAGGCTTATGCCGAAGAAAGCGGAGTTGAAATTTCAGAGCCTATTGTGCTGAGAAATAATAAATATAACAATGCAGACCTCAAATTTCTTGAAGAGCTGCTCTTGAGCAACGGGAACTCCGGCTGTCACGATGCCCCCAATGTAACGGTTTGCAGAGCGGACAGTATATATGATGAGGTTGAATTTGTTGCCAGAAGCATAAGAAAAATCGTTAGGGAGGAAAACGCCGAATACGGCGATTTTGTAGTTATAGCAAGAGATACAGCTCCTTATATGAATGCTTTAAGGGCGGCTTGCGACAGAAACGAGGTAAGCTGCTTCTTCGATATGCGTCTTGCGCTTTCTTCAATGCCCATTTCAACTGCGGTAATAGCCGCTGTTGAAGCTGCAACGGCCTTTACGGGAGAAAGCATACTTAAATTTTTAAAGTCCGGAATAGGTCTGATATCCGAAAACGATATTTCGGATATTGAAAATTATGCCTATGTATGGAGTCTTTCTTCTGCCGATTGGCAGCGTGAATGGGATATGAATCCCGAGGGTCTGTCTGACAGAATGGATGAAAAGCAGGCGTTAAAGCTTAAGCATTTAAATGAAATCAGGATAAGGGCTATAACTCCGCTTATGACCTTCAAATCCGATTTTAAAGGTACACCTAAGGAAAGAACCAAGGCAATAATGGAGCTGTTGCTCCTAATAAAGGCACCCGAAAAATTTGCCGAGCTTTCAAATGAGCTGTCAAAAAAAGGTGATTTTACAACAGCCGATGCTATTCGCACCTCATGGGATGCTATGATTTCCGTTTTCAACACCCTTACCGATTGCTTCCCCGATACTTATATTTCTTCTAAGGATTATATAGCGGCTCTTAAATCCGCAATTTCTTTTACCTCCGTAGGAGTAATACCTCAAATGGCAGATGAGGTTGTGTTCGGCAGTGCTGATAGGATAAGACCCTCAAGACCTAAATATGCATTTGTCTTAGGCGCAAATCAGGGTGTTTTCCCTATGGGTATTTCAAGCAGCGGTGTTTTTGCACTAAACGAGCGTAAGGAGCTTATTGATTTGGGCCTTGATATAGCCGATCGCACGCTTGAAGCATCAATAGACGAGGATTTTTTGGTGTATTCAAACCTGTGCTGTGCTTCAGATAAGGTGTTTATAAGCTACTGTGCTGTTCTTGAGGACGGCTCGCAGGGAATGCCATCACCCTTTGTGAGCAAAATAATCGAAAGCTTAGCCTGCACTGCTGTAAATGAGCCTCAAAGGCTCTCGGCCGATAATGCTCCCGAAACCGAGGAAGGGGCATTTTTTGAGCTTTGCAGGCGAATGTCCGATGCGGATGAAGCAGCTACCGTGCTTGCCTGTAGCAATGAAAAACTGCTTGAAAGGGCAGGGTGGTTGAAGGCTGCCGGCAGTACCGACGGCTTAAAGCTTACGCCCGATACCGCAAAAAAGCTTTTCGGTGAGCATATAAGGATGTCTCCGACTAAATTTGACGATTTGAGCCATTGCAGATTTAAATACTTTTTAAAATACGGCATAAGGGCACGGCGCTTTTATCCCGCAGATATGAATGCTATGCAAAAGGGAACGCTTATACATTATGTGCTGCAAAAAATAATCGAGGAATACGGTAAGGATGTAGCAAAGCTTGACAGACTGCAAATTAAGGCGATTGTCGATAGGTATACAGACGAATACCTTGACAGTATACAGGGCTACAGAAATGCGGAAATACCGAGGCTTACCTATATTGTTTCAAATATTCGCCGCTCGCTTTACGCTGTAGTCGGGCGTCTTGCCGAAGAATTCGCTCAAACCGATTTTGTCCCCATTAAATGCGAGCTTAAAATAGGAGACGGCAAAGAAATTCCCGCCATAGATATCCCGCTGAATAATTATGCCTCGGTAAGTCTTGAGGGTACCGTTGATAGAGTTGACGAATGGAACGGCTACATCAGAGTCGTTGATTATAAGAGCGGAAGTAAAACCTTCAAGCTGCCGGATATTCTTTTCGGTCAAAATATGCAGATGCTTCTGTATCTTTACACCCTTGTTAAGCTCGGTACTTACGGTAAGAAGCCGGCAGGTGTTTTATATATGAGGGCAAGGCGAGCTGCCGATAAAGGAAATATCCGTATGGACGGTATGGTTCTTGACGATGAGTCGGTTGTATATGCAATGGAAAAGGAAAACAGCGGTAAATTCATACCTAAGCACGGAAGCAAAAATACCGAGGGCAGCTTCATTTCGGAGTCGGATTTTAACGATATATTTGCTTTTATTGAGCTTAAGCTCAAAAATACCGCACAGGGGCTGCTTAACGGAGAAATAGAAGCAGATCCTATAGACGGTGTTGAAGCTTCAGCATGCAGCTTTTGCGATTTTGCCTGTGTATGTAGGCTTGAAAGCAATATCTCAAGGTCGGTTGAAAGGCTGAGTAAGGATGAGGTCATAGCAAGGATAAGAGAGGAGAACGCTAAGAATGTTTAATCCTACGCCGATGCAGGAAAAGGCAATAAATGCCAAGGGAAATGTTCTTGTTGCCGCTGCTGCGGGTTCGGGAAAAACCGCAGTGCTTACCGAGCGAGTAATAAGGATGCTTTCTCAAAAAGAAAATCCTATAAGTGCGGATAGGCTTCTTATTGTTACCTTTACCAACGCTGCCGCTGCGGAAATGCGAAGCAGAATTGAAAAAAGGCTTTTTGAGGAATGCAGTCGTCATCCGGAGGATGTGGGCCTTTTAAAACAAAAGCAGCTTATATCCGGTGCGGATATCTGCACTATAGATTCATTTTGTATAAATCTTGTCCGTGAAAATTTTGAAAAGTGCGGAGTTTCTCCCGATTTTAAGGTCGGCAATTCAGGGATACTCGATACGCTGTCGCAAAAGGTTATGTCCGAAATAACGGCACCGTTATTTGCAGAGCAGAGCGAGGAGTTTAAGCTCCTTCTTGAGCTTACCTCCTGCGAAAATGATGAACGAAATCTTGTTGATACCATAAAAAGCGTATTTTTATACAGCCGTCAGCTTCCGTTCCCCGAAAGGTTCATAAAAGCGCTTGAAAAGCCCTATTATGCTCCATTTTCAGAGGGTCATCCGTGGTATGATAACGGCTTTGCCGTTGCAAGGGAATATACGGAATTTTTAAAACAAAGCATAGAGAGCATAGTTGACCTTGCAGGCTCCGTTCCCGACGGAGCCGACGGTTATATAGCCTTTGCCGAAAAAGCTGCTTTAATTGTCGTAGATATTGAATCGGAGCTTTCGAAAAACAGCTGGGATTCTTTCAGATCGCTTCTCGCCACAGTTAAATATCCGAATTTGCCATCCTCAAAATTTAAGGAGCATCCCGCAATAAAGGAAATAAAGAATATAAAAGCCTCTCTGAAAAAGGATACCGATACCCTGTTCGGGATTTTTTCTCAAACCGCTTCTCAGGTACAGGAG
>CAYLQF010000044.1:0-12377 GCA_964385735.1 uncultured Ruminococcus sp.
TCGCCTCGGTCGGTGCTTCTGCTTCGCAGAGGTGTCCACCGGACACCCGCACCCTGACAAGGGGAGCCAAAGACAAACTTTGTCTACAGTCTAAAGCCGATTTTCAGCAAAGGAAAATCGGCTTTATTTATTTTCACAAAAGCTTATTGTGCCTCAAAGGCATCCTTTCCGAGTCCGCAAATGGGACATTCGAAGTCTTCCGGAACATCCTCCCATTTTGTACCTGCGGCAATTCCGTTGTCGGGGTCACCGACTGCTTCATCGTACACATAACCGCAAGGGCATACATACTTCATAAAAACATCTCCTTTTATACTGCTATGCTGCAAACAATGAGGCTTCGCTTATTTGAAGTATCTCTTTAAAAGTCCCTCAAATGCTTTACCGTGGCGTGCTTCGTCACGAGCCATTTCATGTACGGTATCGTGAATAGCATCCAAGCCGAGCTCCTTAGCAAGCTTTGCGAGCTCTGTTTTGCCGGCGGTTGCACCGTTCTCGGCATCTACACGCATTTCAAGATTTTTCTTCGTGCTGTCGGTAACAACCTCGCCGAGAAGCTCAGCAAATTTAGCGGCGTGCTCTGCCTCCTCATATGACGCCTTTTCCCAATAAAGGCCTATTTCGGGATAACCCTCTCTGTGAGCAACCCTTGCCATAGCAAGATACATTCCGACCTCGCTGCATTCACCGTTAAAGTTTTCACGAAGACCGTCTATAATTCTCTGGTCAACACCCTTAGCTACACCTACTGTGTGCTCTGCTGCCCAGGCCTTATTTTCATCCTGCTCTTTAAATTTTGAAGCGGGAGCATGGCATATGGGACATTCGGCCGGCGGCTGCTCGCCCTCATAGGTGTATCCGCAAACAAGACATACAAATTTTTTCATAATAAAGACCTCCGTTGTAATTATTTACAATTTTTTGTTTTTTATTTTATCATTACAGCTTTTGCAAACTCCGTTTAAAACACAGGTCAGATTTTCAGGGGAAAAGTCTCTCTTCCTTGCCTCGGCATACAACAGCTCTCCGCTTATCGGAGCATCCTCTATTTTCCCGCACTCCTTACAATAAAGATGAATGTGCGGAGAGGTATCACCGTCGAAATGGTCGAACCCGTCTCCCACGGAAATATCAAGAATACTTCCGTTTCTTGAAAGCTCGCTTAAATTTCGATAAACCGTTCCGAGACTTATATTGGGCAAGGCTTTTCTTACCTCACTGTAAACCTGAGCAGCAGTAGGATGCGCCTTTGATTTTTTCAAAACCTCGGCTATTGCCTCCCTCTGCCTTGAGTAGTTTTTCATAGCTCACTCCAAAACAGTAATGATTACTGTTTTTATTATAGCAGTTTTTTTCTGTTTGTCAAGTCCTTTTTTAAAAAAATTAACATTTATAACCTTGACATTTTTTTCACAGCATATTATCATATAAAACACATAACAGATATTAAAATACGGCATAGGGGGATTTATATGGCTTCCGGAGAAATATCAAGGTCGGTGATAAAACGGCTTCCGAGGTATTACAGATTTTTGGGCGAGCTTAAAGCCGCCGGTATATCTAAAATATCCTCCAGAGAATTATCCGAAAGAATGGGACTTACGGCAAGCCAGATAAGGCAGGACCTTAATTGCTTCGGCGGCTTCGGTCAGCAGGGCTACGGCTATAACACGCAGCTTCTTAGGGACGAAATCGGGAGGATACTCGGGCTTAATCTTCCCGTTACGATGATTTTGGTAGGCGTGGGAAATTTAGGCAAGGCGGTAGCTCAGCACATAAAATTCGAAAGCAACGGCTTTCAGCTTATAGGCCTGTTCGACCGCAAGGAATCCCTTGTAGGACAAATAGTACGGGATATGCCGGTAAGGAGCATTTCCTCGCTTGATGAGTTTTGCAGAGAAAACCGTCCCGTTGCCGCAGCTCTGTGCATACCTAAGGAGGAGACCGAAAAAACCTCCGAGCAGCTCATAAAATTAGGGGTTAAGGGTTTCTGGAATTTCAGTCATTTTGATCTTGCGCTGAAGCATCCAGAGGTTTTTGTTGAAAATGTTCATTTTGGGGACAGTCTTATGACGCTTTCCTACAGGCTGAGAGAGGGCAACAGCTAAGCTTGACTTTTAAGATTATATATGATAAAATAACTTTAAATTTTAACGCAGAGTAGAAATTAAAGCGTTAAGTGCCGAACGGACGGGGAGTTGCCGTACGGACGAAGGGCCACAGTGACCCACGGTTTTAATTTCGCATCCCGCTGCCGTATAATATGAGAAAAAAGCAATACCTCCTATTATTCGGAAAAACGGGTAATAGGAGGCTTTTTATATTATGAAAAAAACTTTTTTGAGAAAAATCATTTTAACCTCGCTGCTTATAGCCTTAAATGTTATAACCGAAAGATTCCTTTCCTATAACATATGGAATCTTAGCATAGGCTTTTCGTTTATAACAATAGGCTTTGCGGCAGCCTTTCTCGGGGCCGGCTATGCGGCTTGCGTTGCAGCCTTAGGTGATATTATCGGCGCATTACTGTTTCCTTTCGGGGCGTATTTTGTGGGATTTACCGCAACAAACGCACTATCCGGTCTTATAATCGGATTGTTTTTGCAAAAAAACACCGGATTTTTAAAAATATTTACCGCCGTTTTCTTAAGTAAGACCCTTTGCTCGCTGGGGCTTAACAGCCTTTGGATAGCGATACTTTACCGCAACGGACTTGATGCTTATTTTGCCGTTGCCTTAACACGGTTGCCGACGGCAGTCATAATGCTCATTATAGAGACCCTCGTTATGTGGTTACTTTTTTCAAAGGAAAGCCGCTTTTACAGGGCCGTTTCAAGGCAAATCTCCCTTGTCTGAGCAGTCTAAGCCTTCGATAACCGAAGCTCTTTTAATACTGTCGCTGCCGAAGCGCTTTCTAACGAAATCAACCGAGCTTTCTATAAGCTCCTGCTTCTCCTCCTCGGATGATACCCCGAAAATATCCTGTTGAACGGCAGCCTTATCGCTTTTTAAATTTATTGCTCTGAGTCCAACCGAGCGCAGCGGCATTTCCCATTTATAAGCTTCTTTAAACAGCTCCATTGCCCTTTTCGCTATAGATATAGACGAATTTACTCCTCCCGAAAAGCTTCGGGAGGTTTCTTTTACCGCAAGAGCCGCCGTTCTGGTATGAACCGTTATTCCGCCTGCATACAGTCCCTTCTCCTTCAGCACCTCAGCTACATCCTCGGCAAGAGAAAGATATATTTTCCAAACCTGCTCATTTGAGGTTATATCGGTGCTCAAGGTTACCGTTCTGCCGACGCTTTTAGGTGCAGAGCAGCTATCCGGCGTTAAAACGGGAGAGTCATCAAGTCCCAAAGCATATTTTTTAAGCTCTAATCCGTTTTTTCCGAGCAGTCTTTTAAGTGTTAAATCATCGCAAAGAGTAATATCGCCTATGGTGAAAATCCCATAGGAGTTAAGCTTATCGGTTGTTCTTTTCCCCGCAAACAAAAGGCTTTCTATGGGAAGACCCCATATTTTTTCTTTAAAGCCTTCCCTTGATATAACCGTCACCGCATCCGGCTTTTTCATATCGGAGCCGAGCTTTGCAAACACCTTGTTAAAGCTGACACCCACCGAAACGGTTATACCGAGCTCTGATTTTATTTCTCTGCGTATCTTATTCGCTATCTGCTCGCCGTCCCCGAAGAGCATACGGCTTCCCGTTACATCAAGCCAGCATTCATCTATCCCGAAGGGCTCTATCATATCCGTATATCGCTCATAAATTTTTCGTGCGGCTTTTGAATATTTCTCATACTGCGCATAATTGGGGGACAGAATAACCAGATCCGGACATTTTGCCTTTGCTTCTCTCACCGTTTCTGCGGTTTTAACACCGTATTTCTTTGCTATTTCGTTTTTTGCAAGCACAATGCCGTGCCTTTGCTCAACACTGCCGCACACCGCAACCGGAAGATCGTAAATCGTCTGATTGGATAACAGCGACACAGAAGCAAAAAAGTTATTAAGATCACAGTGAAGTATTACCCTATCGGACATAGCGCAGTCCTACCTCCTTATGAACAAATGTTCGGTTATTTAAGTACAGTATACACCGAAAAAAAGCTTTTGTAAAGGGATAAGCTTAATTTTTTTCAAAATCCGTAAGAGCTTTTATATGCATTCGCTCTGTTTGGCGCTTACTGTAGCTTATCATATAAGCTATTTCCTCAAGAGAATGACAGCAAATGTATTTTTGAAAAAGTATTTCGCTTAAAATGCCGCCGTCAACCCTTTCTATTTCCTCCTCTATTTTATCCCTTTTCTCAACGGCACCTTCAAGTAATTTAAGATACTTTTCCTTTTTCTCGGGAGCCTCGAACAGCATCTGCTCCAGCCTTTTTATTTTAGCCTGCTGAACACGGTAGCCCTTAAGATAATTCTTCTTTTCCTCAATGCTCATATGTATTTTTTGGCCTCCCCCTTTGAAAGTCTCGGCAAAACAACGGCGACAAATTGACCGTAGCTGTAATCGGTGCCTTTTTCGGCATTGTATTTTTTAACACCGCAGACAAGCCTTGAAAGCGCACCCTCCCTTAATATTCTTCTGCTTTGCTCCTGTCTTATCCGCAGCAGCTCCCCTTTTTTTCGGCAGCTATCATTACAATAACCGTAAGCTCCGTTTTTAAGCCTTGCTCCGCAGCAACGACAATAGCTTTTTCTTTCCTCTCTGACAGCACTGCTGCCACAGCTCGGACAAATTGCAGTCCGTTCAAAGGGCGGATTATCCAGTCCGTGCCGCTCAAAAATCGTTTTCGGCTCCGAAAAGTGTTTGTTACAGTCCTTACAAATGTACATCATATATACTCCTTAAAAAATTTTGCTTGACAATTACGGCATATCGTAATACAATTGGCTTACATCGATTAAAATTACGGTATTCCGAAATCGTAAGCTTATTATAGTACGGAATTCCGTATTTGTCAAGTATAATTTACGGATTTCCGTAATATAAGGGGAATAAATATGGACACCTACGCTAAAATAAAGGAGCTTTGCGAAAAAAGGGGTATAAACATAACGGGCTTGTGCAATGAATGTGACATTCCCCGCTCAACCCTTTCCGACCTTGCAAACGGGAGAACAAAATCACTTTCGTTTGAAAAATTGAGTAAAATTGCGGATTACTTCAATGTGAGCATTGATTATCTGACGGGCCGTGAGGGGGTACAGTCCGATGACGAGGCCGCAAAGGTGGCTTTGTTCGGAGGCGGTACAACGGTTACCGACGAAATGTGGAATGAGGTAAAACGCTACGCCGCCTATATTAAGGAGAGAGAAAATGGAAACAAATAGGCTGTATAGCATAGCTGAAAAAAGCGGAATTACCGTAGAAAGGTTTGATTTAAGAGAAAACGGCTCTGTATCGGTAAAAAGCGGAAGTAAGCTTTATGTAGGTCTCGATAACCGCATAAGCGGCGCTAAAGAAAAGGTATGCCTTGCTCACGAGCTGGGACACTGCGCCACAATGAGCTTTTACAACATATATTCTCCGCTCGATGTCAGAGGAAAGCACGAAAGGCGAGCACAGAAGTGGGCTATCAAAACACTTATTCCCAAGCATAAGCTGTCAAAGGCCTTTAAATGCGGATACGACAATGTTTATTCCCTTGCGGAATATTTCGGCGTTACTGCGGACTTTATGCAGCAGGCGGTCGATTATTACAAAGGAGCTTAAAAGCTGTAAGTATTGAAAATTCGAAAAAATTGTGATAAACTGATAATGTTGCAGAGACTTTTACAACGGAGATGAATGATATGTATCCTCTTTTACTTAAAGCGCCTGTTAAAAGTGCTATTTGGGGCGGCAAGCGCCTGCAAAACGAATATGGGCTTGAGTCACTCGGAGAAAATTCTGCCGAGGCGTGGTTGCTTTCCTGCTACAACGGCTTTGAAAGCACGGTTAAAAACGGGTCTCTAACAGGTAAGACTCTGAGCGAAGCTATACTTTCAATGGGGCGGGACTGTCTCGGAGAAAATGCCGCCGCATTTTCATACTTTCCGATTCTTATTAAGCTTATAGATGCGAACGACAGGCTTTCGGTTCAGGTTCATCCCGATGACGAATACGCCCTTAAAAACGAAGGTCAATACGGTAAAACCGAAATGTGGCTTGTCGTCGACTGTGAAAAGAATTCCGAGATTATATTCGGGCTCAAGGAAAAAGTAACCTCAGATGAGCTTTCAAGACGGATGACAGACGGCAGCTTAAACGAAATTTGCAATATTGTGCCTGTTAAAAAGGGTGATGTGTTCTTTATTCCCTCCGGAACAGTTCACGCTATCGGAAAGGGCATTTTAATAGCCGAAATTCAACAAAACTCCGATGTAACCTACAGGGTTAACGATTACGGTCGTCTCGGTGCGGATGGAAAGCCGAGAGAGCTTCATATAGAAAAGGCGGCGAGCGTTATAAACACCTCCCCCACAGCTCTGCCCCACAGCGCCGATGACGGTGACCTTATGCTCTATCCCTTCGGCACCGTAAAAAGCCTTGCGGAATGTAAATATTTTACCGCCGAGCTTTTAAGTCTCAACGGCAAGGCAGGTCTTTGTGAAGAAAAAAGCTTTTTATCGCTTGTTGTACTTAGCGGCAACGCCGTGCTCAGCTCCTCTGCGGGAATTATGCACCTTAAAAAGGGTGACAGCGTTTTTATTCCGGCAAAAATGAGAGCTACAATATCGGGTGCAGCGGAAATTATTTGCACACACATATGAAAATTTGATACACACTATAAAACAGCGGAGACGATTTTGATTTCGTCTCCGCTGTTTCGTTTTAAAGCTTAAGAAAGCCTTTATCTCTTTAAAAATCTGTTTAAAAATTCTTTTGTTTTTTCGTTCGTTGGATTTTCAAATATATCCGCCGGCGTTCCTTCCTCGCAGATAATGCCGTCCGCCATAAAGACTACTCTTGAAGAAACATCACGGGCAAATGCCATTTCGTGTGTTACTACTATCATCGTAAGCCCTTCCATTGCCAAAGCCGTCATAACCCCAAGAACCTCTCCTACCATTTGAGGGTCGAGCGCACTTGTAGGCTCATCGAAAAGTAAAACCTCAGGCTCCATAGCAAGGGCACGGGCAATTGCAACTCTCTGCTTCTGACCGCCCGAAAGCTGAGCCGGTCTCGCATTTATGTATGGGCTCATTCCCACCCGTTCGAGATATTTCATCGCAATTTCTCTTGCTTGCTCACGGCTTCGCTTAAGAACCGTAGTCTGGCCGATTATGCAGTTATCAAGAGCTGTCATATTATTAAAAAGATTAAAGCTCTGAAAAACCATTCCGACCTTTGTGCGGTAACGGGAAACGCTGAAATCGTCCGCAGTTATATCCTTGCCGTGATAAAGAACCTGACCGGAGGTCGGAGTCTCAAGAAGATTTATACAGCGCAGCATAGTACTTTTTCCCGAACCGGAAGCACCGATAACGCTTAAAACCTCGCCCTTTTCAACCCCGAGATTTATATCCTTTAAAACCTTGTGGTCGCCGAAGCTTTTTTGCAGATGCTTAAGCTCAATTACCTTTTCAGCCATTACTGCGCCCCCTTCTTTATATGAATTTCGGCATCAACATCGCTTTGAGAGCCGAAAACGGTATAATTATCCTTTCCGTCAAGCTTTTTCTCGACAAAGCGCAGCAATCTCGTAACGGTAAAGGTTAAAATGAAATAAAGAAGACAAACAACAAGATAGGTCTGGAAGGTTTGGAAATTTTGCCTCTTTATAATACCGGCAAAATAGTAAAGCTCGGTAACGCCTATAACATTAAGAACCGAGGTATCCTTTATATTGATAACAAACTCGTTGCTTACAGAGGGAAGAATATTTCTCATAACCTGCGGCAATATAACCCTAAGCATTGTTTTTGAATGGGTCATACCTATAGACATTGCACCCTCAAATTGGCCCCTGTCTATGGAAATTATACCGCCACGGACAATCTCCGCCATATATGCACCCGTATTTATCGAAACTATAAGTATACCCGACGGTATAAGCGGAAGTGTTTTACCACCCGTTGCAAAGGCATAGCCCCAATAAATAACCATAGACTGAACCATCATCGGAGTTCCACGGAATATCTCGACATATACCGCAATTATTCCGTTTAAAAGCTTATGCAAAAACCGAAGAAACGGATTTTTGGAATAATCTGCCGTACGGGAAATTCCGGTGAGCAGACCCAAAAGCAATCCGGCAAGCGTGCCTGTAAGGGCGATGAGCATTGTATACCCAACGCCCCTGAGCAGCTGCGGATAATATTTTACGAAAATATTTAATACATCCTGAAAAAAGCTCATAATTACTTCTTTATTATAACAACAAGGTTAGACTCGTAATATGTATCCGAGAAATCAACCTCCTCGGAGCGCTCGGCTGTCGGGCTCATACCGGCAACTATAGCATCGATATTTCCGGACTGAACGGCAGGGATAAGAGAATCCCATTCAAGCTGGTATATTTCAAGCTTCATACCGAGCTTATTTGCAACATACTGAGCTATTTGAACATCGTAGCCGTTTGCGTAAAGACCGCTTTTACCCTCGCCTGTTATCGGTACTGCGCCGAGGCTGCTACCGTCTGTATCGGTCCAGTTATAAGGCTCGTAGGCACATTCCATACCTATCTTTAGGGTTCCGTTTACGGTTTCCGGAGCCTCTGCGCTTATTGCGAATTTTTCAACCTTTTCGCCGGCTGCAAGAGAAACTATCTGCTCCATAAGCTGCTCCTTCTGCTCGTCGGTTATTTCTGCCAAAGCCGCATTTATCTTATCTCTGAGGCTTGAGCCCTTCTTTAATCCGATTGCTATACCTACATCCGCTGCGGTTGCAGTAAAGCCGGTATCGTTATTCTTAAGATGAATGTATGTAAGGTCCTCATTGGTCTTACATACCGAAATTGCGGTAGGCTCCTCGGCAACATAGCCGTCAATAGCGCCGCTCTTTAAGGCAGTCAAAAGGTCTGCAAATTCGGGGTAGGTAGAGCTTTTAACCTCCTCTATCTGCTGTGCGGCATCTGCATGGAAGGTTCCGGCCTGAGCCGCAATTTTAGCTCCCTTTAAATCCGCAATGCTTTTCGCATTCTTAACATCAACCTGTGATGAGCTGTCTCCACAGCCCGCAAAGCAGCAGAGCATAAGCACAGCTGCCGTAAGCATTGCCAACATTCTTAACATTCTGTTCATTTTGATACACTCCTGTGTTTTTTATTAAAACAAACAAGCCTGCGACCCGAAGCGGTATCGCAGGCTTTATAACTCTTAAAAGCTTTATGCCGTTGATAGTGCTCCACATCAATTTAAAATGTGACAGTGACACATCTTTTAAATGTGCCCCCAGCGTATGCTTCAGCGGCAACCGAAGCACCACTTCGGCGGAACAGCCTTTCGTTTTACAACCGCTTGCCGGCGTTATCGCAAACTACTCATCATATCCGCAACCTCTATCAGGTGCTGACTTATTCATTTGTTGCCATTATAGTACAGTATAACCGTTTTGTCAAGACTTTTTTTAAAAATTAAGCCTAAAGCCTTAAAAACGAAGCGGTCCTCGGAAAAACCGAGGACCGCTTCGTTTGTATGGGGATGAATATGGTGGACGATGTCGGGCAAAAGGAAATCCCGACATCTTTATATAAAAACCGCAGAAGCTCTAAGGGGACGGTAGGGCTCCTAACGGAATTTACCTTTTAAAAGCACCTTAAAGGTCATAAATCGCATTTTAAAATTTAAAATCGGCTTCAAAGCGTTTCGGCAAGGCTCAGCTGAGTATACTCTCTGCCTTCCTTTTGCTTAGCTATTCGTATCCTGTATTCGATATACTTATCCGTTTCAAGGCGTTTGGAGGCTGCGCTTATTCCTGCATTTTGCATACTGTCCACCAGCCTTAAAAGACTGTTTGAAAATAACCGCATATCTCCTATCTGAGCTTTTCTTACGGGAGAAGCGCTTGTTTTTTCCTTGCAGGTAGGCTTTTCATCACTTTTAAACTCTATTCCGCTGTTAACAGCGCCCGAAACCTCATCTGCTATTTTTTGAGCGATAAGCTCTGTATCATTTGAAGCTGCCATTATATCAAGCGCTTTGGGTCTTAGCTCCTCCGGAAGTGTAAGCAATGCCTCGGCATGATGAGCCGAAAGCCCCTCGCCTTCGATGCGTTCGAGGGTTGCTGCGTCAAGCTTTAAAGCCGAAAGCAATCTACGCAGCGAAGAGCAGGGTATGCCGAGCTTTACCGATGCTTCCTCCTCGCTTACATTGTATTCCCGCATAAGTAGATTTATATTTTTTGCCTGAGCTACAAACGACTCTGCTTTTCGCCTCAGATTTTCACTTACGGAGATAAATGCGGCGGTTTTATCATCTGCCGTACAGACAACGCAGGGTATTCTCCGCAGAGCAAGCCGCTTTGCGGCGGCAAGCCTGCGATATCCCGAAATAAGCTCATAGCCCTTAAGTGATACCTTTCTCACAACAAGCGGCTCTACAATGCCTATTTCGCAAATACTCTCGGTAAGGGCAAGCAGCTCGTAATCTATTTCGTCCGCAATGCGGTGACCGGACAGTATTGTAAGCTCCTCCGGCCTAAGCCACACGAATTTCTTATCGGGATATATCATACAGCCTCTTGCCTCCCTGCAAATAAATTATTGCAGAAATACTCCGAAAAGTAAAGCTTTTTCGGTCGGGCAAAAACGACACGGATATTAAAAAAGCGCCCCTTCAAAGAGCGCTTTTTGATATTTTTGAGCCTTGTCTCGGATATTTTGTCGGCGTTTGCGACAGCTTTTTTGAAATTATAAATGCCCGTTTCTCATTTCCGGTTAATGTTTCGCATATAATATCGGGCTTTTGTGCCCCGAGAACAGAATACGCATTCAGGGCCTGCTGCATTTCATCAAAAGCCGAGGCACCCTTCATAGCAACAAATACTCCGCCCTTTCGAACAAAAGGAATACAGTATTCGCAAAGCACATTAAGGGATGCAACCGCTCTTGCACAGGCTATATCATACCTTTCACGCATTTCCGGATTTCTGCCGCCCTCCTCTGCTCTCATATGAACGATATCGGCAGAAAGCCCTGCTTTATCGAGAGCCTCCCTTAAAAAAACAAGCCGTTTATTCAATCCGTCAAGCAGAGTAAGCTGAATGTCCGGTCTCGCTATTTTAAGCACCATACCCGGAAAGCCCGCTCCTGTTCCTACATCTATTATACTTGCATTCATTTTAACATCGACCGCCTTAAAAAACAAAAGACAATCGTAAAAATGCTTGTATAATACCTCAACAGGGTCGGTTATTGCGGTAAGATTCATCCTTTCGTTCCACGAAAGAAGAAGATTTCCGTAAAGATTAAGCCTTTCTACGGCGGTTTTATCAAGCGATAACCCGAAGGCCTCACAGGACGGTATGATTTTTTCTATTTTAAAATCAATCATTTCAGGCTGTTCCCCCTTTAAGATATACAAGCAAAACCGATATATCCGAGGGGCTTACACCCGATATTCTCGATGCCTGTCCGATGCTAAGCGGTCTTATCTCGGAAAGCTTTTCTCTTGCCTCAAGCCTCAGCCCGTAAACCTCGTCATAATTTATATCATCGGGTATCAGCTTCTTTTCAAGCCTTTTGCATTCGTCAACCTGAGCCTGCTGACGCTTAATATAACCGTCATATTTGATTTCGATTTCAACCTTTTCGCAAACAGCATCACTCAGCTTTATACGCTCAGTATCAAAGGGCTCAAGCAGCTTATAGCCGAGCTGCGGTCGCCTTATAAGGTCTGCAAGGCAGACCCCCGTATTTATTCTCGTGGTTCCCACACTCTCAAGAAGCTCGTTAAGCTCCCTTGAGGGAGCAAGATAAACGCTGTTTACTCTTTTTATCTCGTTCTCCTTTTGCTCCTTGCGTTTTAAAAGCTCACCGTATTCCTCATCACTTATAAGGCCTATTTCATGGCCTGTGGGCATAAGCCGTTCATCGGCATTGTCCTGACGGAGCAAAAGCCTGTATTCGCTTCTGGAGGTCATCATACGGTAAGGATCCGAACAGCCCTTTGTAACAAGGTCATCGATAAGAGTGCCTATGTATGACGAGGAACGGGTAAGCACAAGCGGTGCAAGACCCTTCACCCTTCTTGCCGCATTGATTCCCGCAATAAGTCCCTGAGCGGCAGCCTCCTCATAGCCGGACGAGCCGTTAAACTGACCTGCGCCAAAAAGTCCGCTCATATTCTTTATTTCAAGTGACGGAGAAAGCGCCGTCGGATCTATACAGTCGTATTCTATCGCATACGCGTTTCGCATAACCTTTACATTTTCAAGGCCCTTT
>CAYLQF010000045.1:0-12264 GCA_964385735.1 uncultured Ruminococcus sp.
TCAATGGCGCAAAGCCAAAGCTACTCATATATCTTTGAATAAGGCCGGTGAAAAAGGAATGAGGAAATGCGGTATTGCAAATATTATAACCTCCTTCAGAATAATCGGCGCCGTAACGCTTTGTTTTTTAAAGCTTAAAGGTATTGGCTTTTTAACGATTTATTCTCTCTGCGGACTAAGCGATGTACTTGACGGTGCTGTGGCAAGAGCTACAAATACTCAGAGCGACAGCGGAGCAAGACTTGATAGTGTTGCGGATTTGATTTTTTATTTCGTAATGCTTATCAAGGTTATTCCCGTGCTTTGGGGAAATGTTTCCGTGCTTGTTTGGATATTTTTAGGCATAGTAATAGCCTTAAGATGTGTGACATATATTACAGCCGCTGTTAAATACCGTATTTTTGCCTCTGTACATACTTATCTTAATAAGCTCACAGGACTGGCGGTTTTTATTCTTCCATACCTTATGACTTTTACAAAAAATCACACTTTGGTTTGCTTGCTTATATGCTCGGTAGGATTTTTAGCCGCACTTGAAGAGCTTTTAATTCATTTTATTGCAGCAGGTTATTCACAGAAAAATAAAACGCTTATAACAGCAATTAAAAATAGATAAAGATTCTTACATTGTATTATACGGAAGCCTGTCGCACAAAAACCGACACGGCAAAATAGGCTGAATAATCATATTTTATGGGCGAGGATGTATTTTTAATGGAGCTTAAAGAAGAGTTTTCGCTTTTTAGCAATTCGTATGAGCTTGCCGTGCTGAGAAATCTATACGAATCGGCAGCAAAGCAGCTATCGCTTAAGTTTGAGGTTTTGAACAGCGAGTTCAATGTGCTTTACAAAAGAAATCCTATTCATCATATCGAAAGCAGAGTGAAATCCTCTGAAAGCATAGCGGCAAAGCTTATAAAGCGAGGCTTGCCGATTACTATTGAATCGGCAAAAAATAATATCAACGATATAGCCGGAGTAAGAGTGGTTTGTAATTATATAGATGATGTTTACAGTGTTGCCGAAATGTTTCGGAGACAAAGGGATGTCGAAATTTTAAAGCTACAGGATTATATTAAAAATCCTAATTATAACGGGTACCGCTCACTTCATCTTGATATATGCGTTCCTGTTTATCTTTCAGACCGCACCGAGTATGTAAGAGCGGAAATTCAAATAAGAACTATAGCTATGGATTTTTGGGCAAGCCTAGAGCATGATATTCGTTATAAGGCAGATAAATCAAGGCTGCCGCTGGGTATAAACGAAGAAATGTATGACTGTGCAGATAGAATTGCCGAAATCGACCTTAAAATGCAGGATATGTATAAGCGAATTAAAAAATCCGAGGAATAAGCCTGAAATTTGTCGGTTTGAAGCAGTTTATTCATAATTTGTTAAAAAAAGATTGTAAAATTTTTTTGCTTGTGGTATCATAAAAAGGTATATGAAAGGGGAGAAGTTTATGCGTGCAGACGGCAAGCTCCTAAAAAATGTTGATCCAATGTATAAAATAGCAGCCTTTGTTATGAACAAAAGAATTGATGCAATGAACAGTATCACAATAAATATACCCTTAGGACCTATACAGCAATATATCAACCTAAAAAGAGGGAAGGGTATTTATATAAGCCATATGGCGGTTGTTATTGCCGCTTATTTAAGGGTTACGGCTGAATTTCCTATGCTTAACAGGTTTATAGTAAATTGCAAGCCTTATGCCAGAAACGAATTTTGTGTCGGTATGGTAGTGCTTAAGGCCGGTCAGGTAGATCACGGGACAATGTCGAAAATGTATTTTAAGTTAGACAATACTATTTTCGATGTTAACAATACTATAAACAAATATGTTGAAGAAAATCGTAATTCTCCGGAAAAAAACGGAACCGAGCGCTTTATCAGAATACTTCTCAAGATACCGGGGATTTTAAGAATTGCCGTTGCTCTTGTAAAGCTCCTCGATAAACATGGCATGCTTCCGAAAAAGGTTATAGATATGTCACCCTTTCATTGCAGTATGTCTATTTCAAATCTTGCTTCCATAAGAACAAATCACATAATGCATCATGTTTATGAATTCGGAACGACCAGCGTATTTATGACAATGGGTAAATCTGTTGAGGTTCCGAAGCGTAAGGAGGAAAGCATTGCCCATGATAAATGTATGCCCATAGGTATAGTTATGGATGAAAGAATATGCTCAGGCGCATATTTTGCTCTTGCTTTCAAAAGATTTAAAAGATATATAAAAAATCCGGAGCTTCTTGAATTACCGCCCGAAGTCGTAAATCAAGACCCAGAGCTTAAAGTGAAGAAAACAAAATAAAATGCATTAAGCCCCGTCGCAACATTGCGGCGGGGTCTTTTATTATGTTCTATAATTTAAAAAATCAAACGCTTGCCTTAGCTTCGTCTATTATTTTCTGAGCAGCCGCTGCGGGAACATCCTCGTATCGGGCAAATTCAAGTGTAAAGGTTGCCGTACCCTGCGTTATTGAGCGCATAGCGGTTGAAAAGTCAGACATTTCCGATATCGGCACCTCGGCAGTAAGCTGTTGAAGCTTGTTTTCAGCAGGAGCCATACCCACAATACGCCCTCTTCGCTTGTTTATATCCCCTATAACATCGCCGAGAAATTCATCGGGAACATCAACTGTAAGCGTTCCGACCGGCTCCATAATAACGGGAGAAGCGTTTGAAACACCCTCCTTAAAGGCTATTGAAGCAGCGGTTTTAAACGCCATTTCCGAGGAATCGACAGGGTGATATGAGCCATCTACCAGAGTAGCCTTTATTCCTACCATCGGGTATCCGGCAAGAACACCCCTTGCCATACTGTCACGCAAGCCCTTTTCTACTGCGGGGAAGAAATTCTTCGGAACCGCACCGCCGAATATTTTTTCCTCGAAGACAAGACCGTCACTATCACACGGCTCGAATTCTATCCATACATCACCGAACTGACCGTGTCCGCCGGATTGCTTTTTATGCCTGCCCTGAGCCTTAACCGATTTTCTTATAGTTTCTCTGTAGGCTATTCTCGGCTTTTTAAGTACAACGCCGACACCGAATTTTGTTTTAAGCCTTGAAGCTGTAATGTCAAGGTGCTGCTCACCTAAGGTGGACAAAATCAGCTCGTGAGTTTCGGAATCGGTGTAAACGCTTATGGTCGGATCCTCCTCGCACAGCCTTGCAAGGCCTGAGGCAATCTTTTCCTCTTCGCCCTTGTTTTGCGGATAAACAGCCGTCTTGAGAGTAGGCTTCGGGAAAGCCAGCGGCTTTATTTTAACGCTTCCGCTTGCCGAAAGAGTATCGCCCGTAAGCACGCTGGAAAGCTTAGCGACACAGCCTATATCTCCGGCGAATATTTTTTCCGTATCCTCCTGCTTACCGCCCTTTAGCAGCATTATTTTAGACAGGCGCTCTTCTTCGCCTGTACGGTTATTTTTTAATCTTATATCCGGCGTAACTTCTCCGGATATAACCTTAAAATAGGAAAGCTTTCCGACAAACGGATCGGCTATGGTTTTGAAAATGAAGAGTGAATTTTCACCGTTTGAAGCACACTTAATATCTTCACCCGAATCGGATTTTGAGGCTACCTCCGCAGCGCTCGGGAAGAGCTCGGTTATACTGTCGACAAAAAGCGGAATGGCATCTCCAAGCTGCTGAACGCCGCAGTAAACGGGACAGATTTCTCCCGAAAGAATACCCTTTTTAAGTCCGTTCGTCATCTCCTCCTTAGTAAACTCTTCGCCGTTAAAATATTTTTCCATAAGGCTTTCGTCAACAGAAGCTACCGCCTCGAGAAGAACATCACGCATATGGTCGATATCCGTGCTTACGGGCATTCTGTGCTCCTTTGCAACGATACCGTCAAAGCTGTAAGCCTTATTTGCGGCAAGATCAACATAGCAAACAACAGCATCGTCCTCTATGTAAGGAACAACTACCGGACAAATGACCGAACCGTAATTCGCAACGAGAGCAGATATAACCCTGTAAAAATGAGCGTGCGTTGAATCAAGCTTGCCTATAAAGAAAGCAATGCTTTTATTAAGGGCTCTTGCTTTTTCGTAAGCTTGCTTTGCTCCTACGGTAAGACCCGATTTACCTGATATGGTTATAACCGCACTATCGGCCGCACTTAATGCTTCACAAACGCCGCCGGAAAAATCGAAAAGTCCGGGTGCATCTACAAGATTGAGCTTGTAGCCGTTCTTTTCGAGGGCATAAACCGCCGTTTGAACCGAGCAGCTTCTTGATTTTTCTTCCGCATCAAAGTCAAACGGAGATGTTCCGTCGCCGGTCTTGCCTATCCTTTCAACCGCCTTACCGTAGTAAAGAACACAGCCGGCAAGGGTTGTTTTCCCCGAATTACCGTGTCCTAAAAAGGCAATATTTTTAATAAGGTTTTCAGAATAAGCTTTCAAGATGATACACTCCTTTTAGTTGGTGAGGAACAATCCTCATTGAAATACAGTATAACACAATCTTTAAGCAATTACAACTAATTTTTTCAATTTCATTAAAAAGTTTTATTAAATTGTCACAAACAAGAGATATTTGACGGTTAATAGGTAAAAAAACCGAAAAGGTAACACATTTGAAACTATTTGTAACCGAATTGTATCTGCCATTTTGAAATTTTTGATAGTATAATAACAGTGTAATAAAAAGCTAAGGGTGAGGGTAATGAAAAGCAGAATTTTGGTAATGCTTGCGATTTTATGCGTTGCAATAACCTGTTGCTCGGCGTTTTCGTCACCTGTAATGGCTTCACCCTCAAGTGCTTCCGTTTCCTCTGCTTCACAGCAACCGGAGATTCTTGCAACAAGATTTTTAAATATGCTTAATCACAGCTCGGTTTACGGAGCAGATTTCGAGGATGCCGCAATTATGGCGGAAAAATCGATTTATTCGCTTCTTTCCTTGAGACAGGGCGATTATATTTCTTGCTCTGCTGTTTCTTCCTTCGTAAACGATATGTACGGTGTTGAGATAATCGATATATCCGATTCATCAAACGAAGGTCATCAAAAAGGAGGATATATCTATATTTCTCCCTGTGGCTTTACTTCATATAAGCATACAGATGCGGATATTTGTAGGAATGAGGACGGCAGCTATACGGTTACCACCTCTGTTACGGTTCAGCCGCACGACGGTGATGCTTACAGCACCGTATGCACATCTCTTTTTGTAAAAAACACAAATTCTTCTTTCGGGTTTAACATAATAAGCTCAGATATAATTTTAAACGCTGAGGCGTATTGCATATAACATAATAAATTCTGTATTAAAAACAGCGGCAGAGAGATTTTATTCTCTCTGCCGTTGTTTTGGTTGCGGATTATAAGCCATCTTATTTTATATCCTTTAATTCGCTTAATGCCGTTTCAGTGGGCTTGTAGCCTTCTATATAGGCAAGTATTTCTTCGGCGCTGTCCGAAATAAAATAAAGGGAACGGTTTGCCTCGGTCATAAAATTAAGCTGTATGGCATTTTCAAGAAGAGAATTCAAGGGATCGAAATAACCGTTGATGTTAAAAATTACAATCGGCTTACGATGTCTGTCAAGCTGACGAAGCGTAAATATTTCAAAAAATTCATCAAAGGTTCCGGCACCGCCTGGGGTTACTATGAAAGCATCTGAATATTCTTCAAGAAGCTTTTTGCGTTCACGCATAGTATCGGTATAAATAAATTCGGTGCAACCGTCAAATAAAGCACCGTCAACCTTGAAAAAGCTTGGAGCAATACCTATTACATTTCCGCCCCTGCTAACCGCTCCTCGTGCGGCGGCACCCATCATTCCTTCTCTTCCTCCGCCGTAGACCACGCTATGACCTTTTTCGGCTATCAGCTCTCCGAGAGCCTCTCCGCCCTCGATAAATTTTTTATCTATTGTGCTTGAGGAAGCACCGTAAACGCAAATATTCATAAATTATCCTCCCTTAACGGTTTTGCCGTTTAAAATCGCTTTAATTAAATTATCTCCCTCATATTCAAGCTTTAATGAAAAAAACGGAGCTTTGGGATTGTCGATAAGCCTGAGAAAAATCTTATCGCCCTCCCATATGGGCATATTGAAAAGCTCCTTTTTATTTACCCAGCAAAGCTCGCCCTCATCACATTCCTTAAGCTCTCCGATAAAGTCGTTTGCGGTAAATATATGCATATACTCGGTTTCCCAGATATCGGAAACAAAGGTTACGATACCTCGGTAGCTGCAGGTCTTGAGGGTAAGTCCGGTTTCCTCGTAAACCTCTCTTGCATTACATTCCTCGGGGCTTTCCTTGTCCTCGAATTTTCCGCCTATTCCGACCCATTTATCACGGTTAAGGTCATTTT
Source organism: uncultured Ruminococcus sp. (assembly GCA_964385735.1). GTDB lineage: Bacteria > Bacillota > Clostridia > Oscillospirales > Acutalibacteraceae > UBA737. The sequence continues at coordinate 6,355 of CAYLQF010000045.1, forward strand.
CCTTCTTAATTCTGTGAAGCATAAGGTAGCATCCATTGCGTTCAATATGGCAAAGAGTGGTATTTCTCATATGGTATCAACCGACCTTCTTTGTTTTGTTTTTCCTTTGTGCCGCACCTTATCCGTCTGCTTGTACCGTTGCCGCCTCTTCCGCTTTTTTCTTGTCTGCTGCAATATCTTCTGCCGAATAGCCCTCGATATAGAATATGCTGCTATCCTTATGCTCATAATCGAAAATATTATTATATTGTATTTTTTCGTATTCCTTTAACAGATTCGTATACTGCGTGTTGTTGCTCCATTTGTAGTAATTGTTTTCGGAATCGATATAGCCTACGGTATCTATAACCGGCAGCTTTTCAGATAGCTTTAAAAGATATTTATTATAGCTTGTAAGCTCAACTCCCGCAATGTCAAGCACATAGGAGGAAAGATAGTTTACACTCAGCTTTTCGATATATTTTTCCTCTATATCGTAATTCGCCCAAATAATAAAGGGAGTTATATGTCTTTTCTGCTCCTGCTCAAGCGTAAGATTGAGCAGATTGCTTACACCCAGTGCCTCGGCTATAAAGCCTGTTTCAACTGATGGCTGATGGTCTCCGAACATACATATAATCGTAGGCTCCTTGACATTTCTGAAGTAGTTTACAAGCTCCTGAAAAGCGGTATCGCTTGCTTTTACAAGCGACAGATACTTGTTTGCCTTAACATAATTTTTATTTGAGGAGGTAATGCTTATACACTCGTCAAGTGTTCTTGCAGAGGTTGTATAGCTGCTGTGATTTTGCATTGTAACATTAAAGACAAAATAGGGAACGCTCTTGTCTCTGTTTTCAAAGTCTTGAATTAAGATTTTATAGTCGTAGGAATCGCTTACATACTGTCTTATAAGCATATCGCTTCTGTCGGGATACTGCTGCTCTATAAGGTCTTGCAGATAATCGGGATCGCTGCTGTTTTCCTTGTATATGTCCATAAGGGAAATATCCATTATGTTTTCGAGGCTCTTAAATGAATCGAAGCCCATATTTGCATAAACGCTTGTTCTGTTCCAGCCGCTTGCGTAATAAGGATGAAAGGCAAGTGCCGAATATCCCTGTCCCTTTAAGGTTGAAACAATAGAGGCGAGAGGATTCTTTATATAAAGCATATAGGCGTTGCTTCCCGAGGGCAGAAATGCCGTGCTGTGTCCCGTTAAGAATTCAAATTCCGTATTTGAGGTTCCTGCTCCTATAACGGGAACATACAGATTTCCCTTTACCGTATTTTCGGTAAGTGAGTGCATAAACGGCATATAATCCTCATTTGTCGAGAAATCGCCGAGCACCTTAAGGTCGGATAGGGATTCGTTCATTATACAAATAATGTTAGGCTCGTTTCCCGTGGGCTTGGGGGAAGAGTCGTTTTCATCGGTTTCCTTCGAAACATAGTCACCGATAACGCTTGGATCGTAACCGCTGGGGGTAGACATATAGAGGTATTTTGTATTGCAAACGAAATTATAAACAAAGCCGTAATTTTTATAGCCCTTCGTCTGATTCCAGAAATACGGCTTTATACCCGCATTCGTAAAAATCGATGTAAAATAAAATATACCCATTACCGTAGAGAAAAAAATACCCATTGATATTCTTGAAATCAGCCTTGAGGTAAGGGAATACGAGGGGGTATGCAGCTTGGCACCGAGAATCATAATGAATATAAAGAGGAGAGAGCCCGTAACGATAATCGCAGTAGGTGTGTAATCGTAGGTGCTTCCGACATTTGCCGCCGTTGTAACACTTAAAAAGTCCATAGGAACAAAGGGCGTGCCCCTAAAGTCCATAAGATAGGCGTGAGCAAGGGCAAAGCCGTAAAAAACCGGCGTTAGTGTTAAAATCGCCACCCTCAAGCTTCCCGACAGGGCAAAAACAAGAAAGTAAAAGAGAGCTATAGTGACATAATTTGCAATAAACCCGAGATATGTCATATTGTAAATAAATACACTGTTTAAGCACTCTGTCATAGACATGGTGAGAATAGGCATAAGAATAAAAAGCAAAGCATAGAATACCTTTGCCGTTTTATTATTTGTGATCTTAATTTTAAATGCCGTAATCGCACCGATAGCGAGTGGAAACGCAAGGCAAAAGGCAAGCAACAGCCATTTACTCTCGCTTTCAAGCGTTACGAATTTTCTGTTATCAAGTACAACCGCAAGCATAAGCACACAGGCTGTTATAAGACCTGCCGTAAGACTCTTTTTTGTTGAGGAAATTTCAAAATTATTTTTAAAAAAAGAGGGAAGTGTTTTTTTGAAAAAAGCTTTCAATCTGTCTTTCATAAATTAAACACTGCACAACCTTTCCGAAATTCAAACAAAACCAACAAGCGGCTGTATATGGTAAAGCCCGTTTTTATTACGGAATTCTGCCACAGATAACAGCCGCCCTGCTTTTTGTTAATTTTTATTTGCCCGTGCGGCGAAGTATCTCATCATTTTGACATATAACATGACCTATGCCGTAAATGATGAAAAAGGTAAATGCCGCTATAGCCGTTCCGACTATCAGTATGCCGAGAGCGATAGCCATAAAGAACGGGTCCATCTTAAAAAGGAAATATGCGGCAACAAAAGCAACTGCAACTATTGCAAAAGCGGTTATGAAAGAAATCACCTTTATAATAGTTCCGAGATTTTTAAACAGCGCATTGCCGTAAGCTTTAACCGGACCCTCATTTACCCTTCGGGTTGCCTTCGGCTTTACGGAAGATGAGCTGATATCTATCATATCGTCGCCTTCGTCGGCATTGAAATAATATTCTTCTTCTCTCACACAATCATACTCCTTTAGCTTGCGGCACCGAGCCGAAAAGCTTAATTTACATTTAAGCTCAGCACCGAAGCGATTATACCACAAAATTTTAAAAAAGAAAAGACTTTTAACAAAAATGTAACACAAGTGTTACAATCAGGTGAAAAATCACCCGAAACAAATAACGGCAAGAGACTGATTGTAAAGCCCCTTGCCTATTATTTTGCCGATTTTTACAGCTGTTTTGCGGTAAAAATACCGTTTTTAAATTTTTTCAACGCCCAGCTCAACGCTTTCGCCGTTTATATCCCAGACCTTGCTGTAAGAGCCACCCTCTTCTGCAAAGAGGTTATCCGCAAGGGTATCTCCGGTTATATCGGAGGCTTTTTTAACTGCAATGGCTTTAAGTCTTTCGCTGCCGCTTACATATATTTTTATGTGATCGGTAACGCTGAAGCCGGCTTCCTTACGCATAGTCTGTATTTTGCTTATAAGCTCTCTTACAAAGCCCTCCTCAATAAGCTCTTCGGTAAGAACGGTATCGATAGATACGGTTATGCCGTTATCGCTGAGAGTATAGAAGCCTTCTCTTTGAGCGGCCTCTATGAGAAGATCATCTGCGGTAAGCTCTACCCTGCCCGAATTAAGCATAAGCTCAAGCACACCCTTGGCATCAAGCTCGGCCTTTGCTTCGTTGCCCTCAAGCTTTGAAAGTGCTTCTCTTATTTCACCGAGCTGTCTGCCGTATTTCGGGCCGACGGTTTTCAGCTGAGGCTTGAATATATAGGAAACGAAATCTCCTACATCCTCGGTAAATTCAACACTTTTTATATTAAGCTCATCTCTTATTATGTCGGTGTAATAGTCTTCAAGTGAGAGCTTGCTCTTTACATACATAGTGTTGAGCGGCTGTCTGTTTTTAAGAGCTGCGCCGTTTCTTGCGGCTCTTCCGAGTACAACTGTTTCGAGTACACTTTCCATTTTCTCTTCAAGCTCTTTGTCTATTGCAGAGGCGTCAACCGCAGGGAAATCACACAGATGAATGCTTTCCGGAGCCGATTTATCAACCTTTCTTACGAGGTTTTGATAAATATTTTCACTTAAGAAGGGTATCATAGGAGCTGCCGCCTTAGCGGTTGTCACAAGGGCGTTGTAAAGAACGGTATAAGCGGTCTTTTTATCCTCGGTCATAGCCTGAACCCAATATCTTTCTCTTGACCGTCTTACATACCAGTTGCTCAGCTCATCGACAAAATCCGAAAGTGCCCTTGCAGCCTCGGGTATACGGTAATTTGCAAGATTGTCGTCAACGGCGGCAACGGTGGAATTAAGTCTTGAAAGCAGCCATTTATCCATAACGGTTAGCTTAAGCTCGGAAAGGGAATACTTTGAAGCATCGAAATTATCTATATTTGCATATAAAACATAGAAAGCATAGGTGTTCCAAAGGGTTCCCATAAATTTGCGTTGTCCCTCAATAACGGCTTTACCGTGGAAACGGTTTGGCAGCCAGGGTGCGGAGTTGGTGTAGAAATACCAGCGTATAGCATCTGCGCCGTAGGTGCTGAGAGCCTCAAAGGGATCAACTGCATTGCCCTTCGATTTTGACATTTTCTGTCCGTTTTCGTCCTGAACATGGCCTAAAACAATAACATTTCTGTAAGGCGCCTTGTTGAAAATAAGTGTTGAAATCGCAAGAAGAGAATAGAACCAGCCTCTTGTTTGGTCGACAGCCTCGGAAATAAAGTCGGCAGGGAACTGAGCTTCAAAAAGCTCCTTGTTTTCAAAGGGATAGTGGTGCTGAGCAAACGGCATCGAGCCGGAATCAAACCAACAGTCGATAACCTCCGGCACACGGTGCATTTGCTTTCCGCAGCAGGGACATTTTAAGGTTACCTTGTCGATATACGGGCGGTGAAGCTCTATATCCTCCGGACAGTTATCGGACATATTTTTAAGCTCCTCTATGCTTCCTATCGAGTGCATATGTCCGCATTCACACTGCCAAATATTGAGTGGGGTTCCCCAATATCTGTTTCTTGAAATACCCCAATCCTGAACATTGTTGAGCCAATCTCCGAAGCGGCCCTTTCCTATGCTTTCGGGTATCCAATTTATGGTGTTGTTGTTTCTTATCAGATCCTCCTTGACGGCGGTCATCTTGATAAACCATGATTCTCTTGCATAGTAAATAAGCGGAGTGTCGCAACGCCAGCAGAAGGGATAATCGTGTTCAAATTTCGGAGCATCGAACAAAAGACCCTTAGCCTCAAGGTCTTTAAGAACAAGCGGATCGGCTTTTTTTACAAATATACCCGCATAAGGTGTTTCTTCTGTTAGGTTGCCTTTACCGTCGACAAGCTGAACAAAGGGCAAATCATAATGTCTGCCGACTTTGGCATCATCCTCACCGAAAGCAGGTGCGATATGAACAATGCCTGTACCGTCGGTCATAGTGACATATGTATCACAGGTAATAAAATGGCCTTTTTTGTGTTGCTTTTCGCAAACGGGTTTTACAAAATCGAACAGCGGTTCATATTCCATGTATTCAAGATTTTTTCCGGCAAAGCTTTCAAGAATTTCGTAAGCGGGGGAGTCGTCACCTGCAAGCTTACCGAGAACCTTGTCGAGGAGGGCTTCTGCCATATAGTAGGTATAGCCGTCCGCCGCCTTTACCTTGCAATAAATATCATCCGGATTTACGCAAAGCGCAACATTTGACGGCAGTGTCCACGGTGTTGTGGTCCAAGCAAGGAAATAAGCATCCTCTCCGACAACCTTAAAGCGAACCACCGCACTGCGCTCTTTAACGGCCTTGTAGCCCTGAGCAACTTCGTGAGAAGAGAGCGGTGTTCCGCATCTCGGACAGTAGGGTACTATTTTAAAGCCCTTATACAAAAGACCCTTGTCGTAAATCTGCTTTAATGCCCACCATTCTGACTCTATAAAATTATTGTCGTAGGTAACATAAGGATTTTCCATATCCGCCCAAAAGCCGACGGTTTTCGAGAAATCCTCCCACATACCCTTATATTTCCATACGCTTTCCTTGCAATGGTCAATAAACGGCTCAAGACCGTATTTTTCTATCTGCTCCTTACCGTCGAGT
>CAYLQF010000046.1:0-12235 GCA_964385735.1 uncultured Ruminococcus sp.
GGAGCTGCTACTGCAACTGCTGCTGCAGCGGATACGCCGAATTCCTCTTCAACTGCTTTTACGAGCTCGGAAAGCTCAAGAACTGTAAGAGCTTTTATCTCTTCAATCATAGCTGTAATCTTTTCAGATGCCATTTTAATTTTCCTCCAATTTATATTGTTTTTATGATATTTTTTAAATTATTCTGCCGCTTCTGCTTCAGCGTTACCGTCCTTATCGACGACAGCCTGAATAGCACGGGCAAATGCTGCGATAGGAGCCTGGAATGCGCTGAGAACGGTTGCAAGAAGGACATCCCTGCTGGGGAGCTTAGCAAGGGCGGTGATGGTATCATTATCGATAACCTTACCGTCAAGGAAGCCGGCCTTTATTGCAAAATTCTCGTGCGACTCGGAAAACTTGTGAAGTATTCTCGCAGCCGCTGTGTGATCCTCACTTGAAAGAGCAAGAGCGGTTGTACCCTCGAGAACATCCTTTATGCTTTCAAGCTCTGTTCCCTCGATTGCACGGGAAAGAAGAGTGTTTTTTACTACGAAATACTCAACTCCGGCCTCTCTGAGCTCCTTACGGAGAGCGGTATCGTCTGCAACGGTGGTACCCTTATAATCTACTACCACACCCGCAACGCTTGCGCTTATCTTTTCCGAAAGCTCTTTAACTATCTGCTGCTTTTGTTCTAAAACCTTTGCGTTAGGCAATTTTTTCACCTCCGAAAGAAATAAAAAATGTTTGCCCAAAGAAAAGGCAAACATGAAAAAACAAATTGAATTTCTCACGCATACCTCGGCAGGCGAAAGCTTACGGCGCCGAGCGCCACCTGCTGTCTTTGGATTTGCAACACGATGATTATACAGTAATTTTGATTGTATGTCAAGCATTTTTTCGGTATTTTTTGCAAAAATAACCGTAAAGGATGTGTTTTAATATGAATTATCTTAAAATTGTAATAGTATCGCTTATATCGCTCGCTGTTTTATTTGTTCTTACAAAGCTTATGGGAAACAGGCAGGTATCGCAGCTTACTATGTTTGATTATGTTATAGGGATAAGCATAGGCTCAATTGCGGCTGAAATGGCAACCGAGCTTGACAAGCCCCTATACAGCGTAATAGCTATGGCGGTTTATGCTGCGGTTGCCTGCTTTGCCTCACTGCTTACAGCAAAATTTCTCCCTTTTCGCAGAACGGTATTCGGAAAGAGCATAGTGTTGATGGAAAACGGCGTTTTTTTACGGGAAAATTTCAAAAAAGCAAGGCTTGATTTAGGCGAATTTCTTATGCAATGCAGAACAGCGGGATATTTTTCCGTATCGGATATAGATACCGCCGTTCTTGAACCGAACGGAACCGTAAGCTTCCTGCCTTTTGCTCCGAAAAGACCCGCTACTCCGGAGGACCTAAAGCTTGCTCCGGGCAAAAATACACTTCCCTTTAATGTCATAGCAGACGGCGTTATTTTAGACCGCAATCTAAAAGCCATAGGGCTAAACAGAAAATCACTTTTTGCCTTTTTAAAGGAACAGGGCAAAGCAAGTGCCGAGGACATTTTTCTTGTTACGGCAGATAAAAACGGTGCCTTTACGCTTTATAAAAGCTCCGAGGATATCTCAAGTGACCCGTTTCAATAATTTCGCTTGTATTTTTAACTGTTTAATTATTAAAAGTTTGTGAACATTTCCTATGACATTTTAAACCGAAATATTGTATAATTAATGTATATTGATATTTATTCAATATAAAAAGAGTGTATTCTTTCGGAGGTTTCAATGTTTAAGGTTAATGATACCGTGGTTTACGGTGCACAGGGTATATGTCGCATAAGCGGAATCACTACTAAAACAATAAAAAAGCAGCAAAAGGAATATTATGTTCTGTTACCGCTGTACAAGGAAAATTCGCAAATATTTATCCCCGTAGACAACGAAAAGCTTACTCAGAGGATGAAGAAGGTTATGTCAAAGGAAGAAATAGCAGAGCTCATAAGCTCTCTGCCGAGTGAAAGCTATGAATGGATAGAGGATGATTCCGAACGCAAGGCGGTATACCGCAAAGCGCTTGAATCCGGTGACAGGCACTCGGTTGTAAGGGTAATAAAATCGCTCTACGAGGAGCAGCAACGCCGTAAATCGGAAAGAAAAAAGCTTTCTGTTTCAGATGAAATAATTTTAAATCAGGCAGAGAATTTGCTTTACGATGAGCTTGCCGCAGTGCTTAATATAAAGCCTGAGGAGGTGCTGCCCTTTATAAAAGAAAAGGTAAATGCTGCAAATAATGCTTGACAATCAGGCTTTATTGGTGTATAAATTATAATATAGTAAAAAATCAACCGAAAGGTGCGTGTGGGTTTAAATGAAGCTGTTTGCTTATTCTTATTATTACTTTATTAGTACGGACTGCCCACACACTGTAAAAGCTTTCGGTTAATTTTAAGGCTTTTATAATGTAAGGACGGTCCGCAACCGGTTGTGCTTTTCAGCTAACGGTTTGCGGATTTTTTATTTGGAGGGAAAATATGATTTCAAAGGAAATGGAAGCTCTCGGCAAAAAGCCGTCTATCATAAGAGAAATATTTGAATATTCAAATTCAAGAAAGGCGGAAATAGGAGCCGAAAATGTTTTTGACTTCAGTCTCGGAAACCCAAGCATACCCGCTCCCGAAAAGGTAAATCTTGTTATCAAAAAGCTTTTGCTTGAAAAAAGCAGTGTTTCTCTGCACGGATACACCTCCGCCGCAGGTGACATTACCGTAAGAGAAAAAATCGCCGAAAATATAAATCGGCGTTTCGGATTTAAAGCAGACGCCCGACTTATATATATGTCCTGCGGAGCTGCGGCGGCGCTGACCTCAACCCTCAAAGCGATTTGTACCAAGGGCGACGAAATTGCTGTTCTCTCCCCCTTTTTCCCCGAATACCGTGTTTTTGCGGAAAATGCCGGAGCGAGGCTTGTTCCGATAAAGTGCAAAAAGGATTTCTCAGTAGATCTCCAAGGGCTCTGTAAGGCGATTAACGAAAAAACAAAGGCCTTAATAATAAATTCTCCCAACAATCCGAGCGGACGGGTGTTAAGTGAGGAGGAAATAAAGCTTATCGCAAAAATTTTAAAGCAAAGGTCAGACGACTTCAAAAGCCCTATATATCTTATTTCCGATGAGCCCTACAGAGAATTGGTTTATGACGGTATAAAAGCTTCCTTTGTGCCTAAGCTTTACGACAATACGATTATTTGTTATTCCTACAGCAAATCCCTTTCCCTGCCGGGGGAAAGAATAGGCTACATTATGGTCTCACCCTATGCGGACGGTGCCGAGGATATTTTTGCGGCGATTTGCGGAGCAGCAAGAAGTATGGGCTATGTTTGCGCTCCCAGTCTGCTGCAATATACCGTCGGTGAGTGCGACGGTCTTTTACCGGATATTTCAGAATACGACAGAAATCGCAGGCTGCTGTACAATTCCCTTAAGGATATAGGCTACAGCGCCGTTAAGCCTCAAGGAGCGTTTTATCTGTTTGTCAAGGCACTTGAGGATGATGCGTCGGAATTCTGTAAAAGGGCGAAAAAATACGAATTGCTTATGGTACCGAGTGACACCTTCGGTGAAAGCGGCTATGTAAGAATATCCTACTGCGTGGAGTATGATATGATAAAGCGTTCATTGCCCGCCTTCAAAGCACTTTACGATGAATACAAAAGAGGTTAAATATGACAGAACTTGAAAAAGCAAGAGAAGCTATAAACGAGGTTGACGCTGAAATGGCGCAACTTTTTGAAAAAAGAATGGATGCGGCAAAGCAGGTTGCCGCATACAAAAAAGAGCACGGTCTCAAGGTAGACGATATCGCAAGAGAGGACCATATAATAAGAAAAAATACCGAGCTTATACAAAACGAAGCTTATCGCTCCTATTATGCCGGCTTTCTCCGCAGTGTTATAGATATTTCAAAAAAGCTTCAGCACAGATTGCTCGACGGTATGAGGGTCGCCTTCAGCGGAACCTCCGGTGCATTTGCGGAAATAACCGCAAAGCGGATTTTTACAGATGCCGTAACCGTACCCTGCTGTGACTTTAAAGCAGCCTACAACGCCGTTGTAAGCGGAGCTTGCGATGTTGCAGTATTACCTATTGAAAACAGCTTTAACGGAGATGTGGGCACCGTGCTTGACCTTACATTTTTCGGTCCCCTTTGCATAAACGGAATATATGAATCCGAGATCGTTCAAAATTTGCTTGCAAGGCCGGGGGTTAAGCTAAGTGATATAAAGGAGGTAATAAGCCATCCTCAGGCACTCGGACAATGCGCCGGCTTTATTGAAAAGCATTCCCTTTTGGCAACTGCCGCAGTAAATACTGCGGTTGCCGCCGATATGGTAGCCGCAAGTAAAAGAACGGACATTGCTGCCATAGCAAGTGAGGAGGCAGCTGAAAAAACAGGCCTTACGATTATTGCACCCCATATAAACGATTCGGGCTCTAATACAACAAGATTTGCGGTATTTTCGAGAAGCAAGAAGCCACCGGTTAAAACCGATGCACATTTTATAATGGTATTTACAGTAAAAAATGTGGCAGGTGCGCTCGGAAAAGCAATGTCGGTTATAGGTGAGAACGGGTTTAACCTGAGAGCCATTAAAAGCAGACCTACAAAATCACTTGTTTGGAATTACTATTTTTATGCTGAGGGCGAAGGAAATATAAGCTCCCCCGCAGGAGAAAAATGTATAAAAGAGCTCAAAAAATGCTGTGATAACCTACGAGTTGTCGGCAGCTTCGAAAAGGAAGTCAAAATATGATTATACCGGTTAAAACCCAGCTTTCTGGCTATGATATAATTTTAGACAGAGGTGCGCTTTCAAGCTGCGATAAATACCTGAATTTAAATCGCAAGGTGCTTATAGTAACGGACGACGGTGTTCCCTCGGCTTATTCTAAATGCGTTTTTGAAAGGTGTCTTTCCCCATATAAAGTCACTTTGCCTCAGGGCGAGACCTCTAAAAATATCGATAATTATTCGTACCTGCTTAAGGTTATGTGCGAAAACGGATTTACCAGAAGTGACTGTGTTGTTGCGGTAGGAGGCGGTGTTGTAGGCGATATGTCGGGCTTTGCAGCAGCAACATATATGAGAGGCATAGATTTTTACAATATACCGACCACCCTGTTATCACAGGTTGATTCCTCGGTGGGAGGAAAAACCGCCATAGATTTTTGCGGATATAAAAACATTGTGGGAGCCTTTTATCAACCGAGTTGTGTTATAATCGATCCCGACACCCTTTCAACCCTCCCCGAAAGACAGATAAACAACGGTCTTGCTGAGGCCTTCAAAATGTCGCTTACCAGCTCAAGAGAGTTGTTTGATATTTTCAAAGGCGGTACTGCAAAGGAAAGACTTGATGAAATTATAGAGCAATCTATAAGCATTAAAAAGGCAGTTGTCGAAAGGGACGAAAAGGAACAGGGTCTCAGAAGAGTACTGAATTTTGGGCATACCGTGGGTCACGCCGTTGAAAGTGCAGATGAAATGAGCACCCTTTACCACGGCGAATGTGTTGCAATAGGTATGCTTCCGATGTGCTCGGAAGGCTTACGACCGGAGGTTAAAAGGATTCTTCTGTCGCTCGGACTGCCGGTTTCGGCAAGCGTTTCAACCGATAGGCTTATAAGCTCGATAAAGCATGATAAGAAAAAATCCGGTGATACGATTTCGGTTGTAACCGTAAGCACGCCTGGCAGCTTTGAGATAAATAATATAAATTTCGGTGACTTTGAAAAAATGCTGAGGGAGCTCGAATTATGAAAAATACCATAGGAAGCACTGTTTGCGTAACCTTATTCGGCGAAAGCCACGGTAATGCCGTAGGCGCTGTTTTGGACGGTCTTGCATCGGGAATAAGGGTGGAGGAGGAATTCATAGCCTCTCAGCTTACCCTCCGCAGACCTGCGGGCGCAATATCGACCGCTCGCAGCGAGAAAGACGAATTTTCAATTTTAAGCGGCGTTTGCAACGGCTATACGACCGGCTCTCCGATTTGTATAGCTATACCGAACAGCGATGTGCGTTCAATGGACTATCGCTCCATAGGTGCTCTTGCCAGACCCTCACACGCAGATTACCCCGCTTTTGTTAAATACGGAGGCTTTGAGGACCGTAGAGGCGGAGGTCATTTCAGCGGACGAATTACGGCAGCACTCGTTGCAGCGGGAGCAATAGCCATATCCGCACTTCGCAACAAGGGAATATACATAGGTACGCATATAAGCAGGTGTGCCGGCATAAGCGACAGGGGCTTTAATAATCTTACAGAGGATATAAATATGTTAAACAATATGCCTTTTGCCGTATTAGATAACACCTCAGCGGAAGAAATGAAAAAAAGCATTCTTTCCGCTGCTGCCGATAATGACAGTGTCGGCGGTGTGCTCGAAACCGCTGTTATCGGCTTTCCGGCAGGCATAGGAGAGCCTTGGTTCGATACCTTAGAGGGTGTGCTTTCAAAAATTCTGTTTTCGGTTCCGGCGGTAAAGGGCGTTGAATTCGGCAAAGGCTTTTCAATAGCCGATATGAAGGGCAGCGAGGCAAACGATCCTCTCTATATGTCTGACGGCGGTAAGGTATTAACCGAAACAAACAACAACGGCGGAATAAACGGCGGAATTTCAAACGGTATGCCGATAATATTCCGTTGTGCGATTAAGCCAACCCCCACCATATCAAAGCCTCAGCATACAGTTGATATGTTGAAATCGGAAAATGCTGAGCTGACGGCAACCGGCAGACACGATCCCTGTATAGCTCACAGAGCAAGGGTTGTAATAGACAGCGTTACGGCGCTTTCACTCTGCGATATGCTTACTCTCACTTACGGAACGGACTGGTTAAGAGGCTGATGGAATACGGTTTAATAGGAGAAGCTTTACAGCACAGCTTCTCGAAAGAAATTCATTCTAAGCTTTCAAGCTACGATTACGAGCTTTGTGAAGTGAAAAAAAACGAGCTTGACGGTTTCTTGAAAAGTCGCAGCTTTAAGGCAATAAATGTTACCATTCCTTACAAGGAAGCGGTTATCCCCTATCTTTACAGTATTGACAGTGCGGCTGAAAAAATCGGAGCGGTTAATACAGTTGTTAACAAAAACGGCAGGCTCTACGGATATAATACCGATTTTTTCGGGCTTAAATCGTTGCTTATAAAAAACAATATGTGCCTTAAAAATAAAAAGGTTCTTATTCTCGGAAGCGGCGGCACATCAAAAACCGCACTTGCAGTTGCAAAAAATATGGGTGCAGGGGAAATTTTACTTGTTTCGAGAACAGCAAGAGAGGGCTTTATAACCTATGCTGAAGCCTATCTAAAGCACACCGATGCAGACGGCATTATTAACACTACCCCCTGCGGTATGTTTCCGAAAACAGGTGTAAGCGCAATTGATCTTAAAGCCTTTAAGGGTCTTTCGTTTGTTTGCGATGTTATTTACAATCCTCTTTCCTCAAAGCTTATAATTGATGCAAAAAGGCTTGGCATTAACGCCTGCGGCGGTCTTTATATGCTTGTTGCTCAAGCCGCCTACGCAGCTGAAAAATTTACCGGAAAAGCAATTCCTGAGGAAAAGCAGGAGGAAATATTCCGCTCAATAAAAAGAGAAAAAGAAAATATTGTTTTAATAGGTATGCCCGGGTGCGGTAAAACAACAGTTGGCAAGCTACTTGCGGATATGACAGGTAAGTCATTTGTTGACACCGATAAAATCATAGAAGAAAAAATAGGTGTAGCCATATCGGAATTCTTTAAAAATCACTCCGAGGCGGAATTCAGAAGCCTTGAAAGTGAAATTGTAGAAGCTGTTTCAAAAAGGCAAGGGCTTATAATAGCAACGGGCGGCGGAGCCGTTTTAAGAGAGGAAAATGCTCTGCTGTTAAAGGAAAACGGAAATTTGTATTTTATAGACCGACCTCTCGAAAGCCTGCCTGCAACAAAGGACAGGCCGCTGTCAAGCAACAGAGCGGAGCTTGAAAAACGATACCGTGAGCGATACGGCATTTACAAAAGCCGTGCAGATTTTACAGTAAGCGCTTCGGGTAATCCGACAGAGACTGCAAAGCTTATACTTAAGGAGTTTTTAAATTGAAAATACTTGTTATAAACGGTCCGAACATAAATATGCTGGGAATACGGGAGCCCGATATTTACGGCGAGGCGACCTATGCCGATTTATGCTCATTCATAGAAAATTACTGTAAAGAAAACGGTATTGATGTGGAGCTTTTCCAATCAAATCACGAGGGTGACCTTGTTGATGCTATTCAAGCTGCCTTACGAAAATTTGACGGAATAGTTATAAATCCCGCCGCCTATACACATACAAGCGTTGCTCTGCTGGATGCCGTTAAAGCGGTTTCTATCCCGACGGTGGAGGTTCACATTTCAGAGGTTTCAAGGCGTGAAGCGTTCAGGCAGGTAAGCTACATACGAAGCGCCTGTATAAAAACAATTTGCGGAGAAGGCTTTGCAGGATATACAAGCGCAATAAAATTTCTGACCGAATACTGTGAGGCTATAAAATGACAGTTACCGTTAAAAAAGGAAAGGCTTCGGGAACAATTAAGGCTCCGCCCTCAAAAAGTGTTGCCCACCGTGCGCTTATATGCTCGGCGCTTTCCGGACAGGGCAGGATATCAAATATAGAATATTCAAATGACATAAGAGCTACCGTAGGCTGTCTTAAAGCCTTAGGTGCCGATATAACAGAGCTTGAAGACAGCGTTGTTATAAACGGATTTGACCTTGAAGCCGTAAGCGACGGCGCAAGGCTTTGCTGCCTTGAAAGCGGAAGCACCCTGAGATTTATCCTTCCCCTTTGTCTTATGACAGGGAAAAAAATAACCCTTTCGGGTTCAAAAAGGCTTTTTGAGCGCCCTCTTGAAATTTATGAGGCTATAGCGCTGAAAAACGGCTTCCTGTTCGAAAAAAGCTCCGACAGCTTAACGGTATGCGGAAAGCTCGGCTCCGGAGAGTATTCCGTTCCGGCTGATATATCAAGTCAATTTATATCCGGCTTATTATTTGCATTACCGCTTGCCAAGGGTAACAGTCGCATTGTACTTACGGGTAAAATCGAAAGCCGCTCATATATTCTGCTTACGCTCAGCATACTTAAGCAGTTCGGAGTAAATGCCGTTTTCAAGCAAAATACAATTGAAATAAGCGGCTCTCAGCGCTATTTGCCTTGCAGCTATGAGGTTGAGGGCGATTGCTCAAACGCCGCCTTTCTCGATGCGCTCGGATTTGTAGGCGGTGATGTTAAGGTTACAGGGCTAAACGAAAGCACCGTTCAGGGAGACGCCGCTTATAAAGAAATGTTTACAAAGCTTAAAAACGGAGAGACCCTATTCGACCTTTCCGACTGTCCCGACCTTGCCCCCATTATGTTTGCACTTGCGGCAACCTTGAAGGGAGCACGGTTTGAGGGCACTCGCCGTCTCAGAATTAAGGAGAGTGACCGTGCACAGGCCATGCACGAGGAGCTTTTAAAGTTCGGAGCTGACAGTGAAATATACGAAAATTCGGTGATTATAAAGGGTGGCGGTATTAAAGCACCTACTGCGGCTTTAAATTCGCATAACGATCACAGAATCGCAATGTCTTTAGCGGTTTTATGCACTCTTACGGGGGGAAAAATCGAAGAGGCTCAGGCGATAAACAAAAGCTATCCCTCTTTCTTAGAGGCATTAAACAATCTTAAGATCGGAACTGATATTGATGAAGCTTAAAAAAGACCTGAACATTTTAATAGTCGGTCTCGGACTTCTCGGCGGCAGCTATGCTATGTCGCTGAAAAAGCAGGGCTACAGAGTAAGTGCAATAGAAAAGAATTCGGACTCGCTTAAATACGCCCTTGAAAACGGAATAATAGACTGCGGCGCCGATTTTGCAGACCCTAAGCTTATAGAGAAAGCAGAGCTTATAGTTTTTGCTCTTTATCCGCATATTTTTTGCGAATGGATTAAGGAAAACGGTTCTCTTATAAAAGGCGGAACTATTATAACTGATGTTACCGGCGTAAAATCGTTTATAATCGATAAAATCAACCCTTATCTTGCAGACGGTGTTGAATTCATAGCGGCACATCCTATGGCGGGGCGTGAGGTATGCGGAATACAAAACAGCGATGACAGCATATTCAACGGCGCAAACTACATAGTTGTTCCGACCGAGAAAAACACCGCCCGTGCAAGAGAGCTATGTCACAGCCTCGGTGAAACTCTCGGATTTGCAAGTATTACCGAGCTTTCCCCGGAGCAGCACGATGATATGATAGCCTTTCTTTCGCAGCTTACTCACTGTATAGCTGTTTCGCTGATGTGTTCAAATTCAGATCCGAATCTTGTAAAATATACCGGAGACTCTTTCAGAGATCTTACCAGAATAGCAAATATAAACGATGAAATGTGGAGCGAGCTGTTTTTGTGCAACAGAGAAGCTCTGCTTAAGGAAATGGATTCGTATCGCAGCTCGTTTGACGAGCTTTACGGTTATTTAAAAAACGGTGACAGAGACGGTATGCGCAAAATGATGCGCATATCATCTGAGCGCCGCCGAAAATTCAACAAGAGGTAATAAAACTATGGGAGCAACATTTGTACGAAAGCTGCCTGTTCCGCAGCAGATAAAAAGCAAATATCCGATAACGCCGGAGCTTGCTAAAATCAAGGCAGAGCGAGACTCGGAAATAAGCGATATCTTCACCGGTAAATCCGATAAATTCATTTTGATTATCGGTCCGTGCTCTGCCGATAACAGAGACTCGGTTCTCGATTACATAGGAAGACTGAAGCTTGTCGGAGACAGGGTTAAGGATAAAATCCTGATAATACCGAGAATTTATACCAATAAGCCGAGGACAAACGGCTCGGGCTATAAGGGAATGCTTCATCAGCCTAATCCCAACGAAAAGCCCGATATGCTTAAGGGCATTGTGGCGATAAGAGATTTACATATGAGCGCACTCGCAGATTACGGCTTTACCTGCGCAGATGAAATGCTATATCCGGATAATCACCGTTATTTATCGGATTTATTGTCTTATGCGGCAGTAGGCGCCCGTTCGGTGGAAAATCAGCAGCACAGGCTGACCGCCAGCGGTGTCACCTGCCCTGTAGGTATGAAAAATCCGACAAGCGGTGATATAACGGTTCTTATGAATTCAATAAAGGCGGCACAGCATTCTCATACATTTATTTACCGAGGCTGGGAGGTTCACAGTACAGGTAATCCCCTTGCCCATGCAATACTCAGAGGATATACGGATTTTGCCGGAAAGAGCGTTTCAAACTACCATTATGAGGACCTTTTAAGCCTCTACGAGCAATATGCCGTATGCGGACTTTCAAATCCCGCTGCCGTAATAGACACAAATCACGCAAACTCGGGAAAGAAATATCTTGAACAAATCAGAATAGCCAAGGATGTTGTCTACAGCAGACAATGTAATACGGATATCAAGAAAATGATTAAGGGCCTTATGATAGAAAGCTACATTGAGGACGGCGCTCAAGGACCCGATGAGCATATATACGGAAAATCCATAACCGACCCCTGCCTTGGATGGGAAAAGACCGAAAGGCTTATTTTAGAGCTTGCAGACAAACTGTAAGATATCGCTTAACTTCGGTTTTATATTAAAGCAATATTTCGTCATATAAAAGAGCCTACGAATATGGGAAAATGCCCTATTCGAAGGCTCTTTTTGCAAATATATTTATCTTACCGCCAACGAGGGTAAGCTACTGATAATACATACAATTAACTGTATAAAACAGCCGATTAAATATCAGTGGAAGCTGTAATAATTCAAAATGTATCGTTAAAGGAGAAATCTTTGCAAAAAAAGTCTCAGATTTTTTAAGCTACTGTGAAAAAGCTATTGCAATTTGATAGGAAAGCAATTATAATATAGTTAACGAATGTTAGTTAATAAGCAAGGTGAGCATATGGGTAAGAAGCCGATAACCGAGGAGGAAATACGGGCACGAAAGGAAGAAATAATGGAAGCCTGCTATGAGTGTTATGCCGACAACGGCTTTCACGGAACAGGTGTAAAGGCATTAGCAAGGTATTGCGGCTGCACGGCGGCAAATCTTTATACATATTTTGAAAATGTAGATGATCTTATTATTCAGTCAACCGAGCATTGTATGAGCAAGGTTGAAGACGAATTTATGGCAAAAGCACCTACAA
>CAYLQF010000047.1:0-11875 GCA_964385735.1 uncultured Ruminococcus sp.
CTTTTTTACCGCAATTTATTTGCAAATTTTGCTTGACAAAAATGTGCTTAAATTATATAATAAACTTCGTGACATTGCATTTTCCGAGAGGTGTCCGTATGATACTTGACCTTAAAGCCCTGTTTTCGGGGAGAGTAAATTCGCTTGATATAGCTTATTCTATAGATATGAGCGATACTTCCTACGGCGGAATTTATCCGCTTGAGAGACCTGTGGATATTAAAGGGCGGGTATTTAACAGGGCCGATGTTGTTAATTTAGAGCTTACGGCTTCTTATGAATTTTCGGCTCCGTGTGACAGATGCGGTGTTCAAACGGTTGATATGCATAGCGTCGAGATAAACAGAATGCTTGCGGTATCCTCGCAGGATGAACAAAACGATGCTATAATAACAGCTCCCGATATGAAGCTTGATGTGGACGAGCTCGTATTTTCCGAGGTTTTCTTAAGCCTTCCCACTAAGCACCTTTGCAGTGAGACATGCAAGGGGATTTGCCCAATGTGCGGAAAGTGCTTAAATGAGGGCAGCTGTGAATGTAAGACCGATGAGATTGACCCGAGGCTTTCGAAGCTTAAAGAGCTTCTTGAAAACGGGTGATAAAAATTTATTGGGCAAGGCGCAGGTCGGCTTGCCGAAATGCAGAAATGCGTTTTATGTAATTTATAATAACTATTAGCCTAAGGAGGTGCTGATAATGGCAGTACCGAAGAGAAAAACTTCAAAAGCAAGAAGAGATAAGAGAAGAAACAATCTCTGGAAATTAGAAGCTCCGGCACTTGTAAGGTGTCCGTCGTGCGGAAATTACAAGCGTCCTCACAGGCTTTGCCCTGCCTGCGGCAAGTATAACGGCCGTGAGGTTGTAAAGGTTGCGGAATAATTGCGATTTGCAATTTTGTTTTGACGGGGGAGGATTTTACCTCCCCCTTGTTTTTTTGGAAAAAATCGGTATAATATATAGTGGGAAGTGATGGTATGTCCGTTGTTATAGACAGTGTTGAAAAAAACAGTCCCGCTCAAAGGGCGGGAATAGTCGCCGGAGAAACGCTTGTGAGCTTAAACGGTGAAGAAATAATAGATGTTTTAGACTATCGCTTCTATCAGGAAAACAAAAAAATTAAAGCCGAAATACTCGGTGCTAACGGAAAGCTGAGAACGGTAAGGATTAAAAAGGACGAATACGAGGAATTAGGTCTTGAATTCGCAACCTATCTTATGGATAATAAGCATTCCTGTAGAAATAAATGTATATTCTGCTTTATTGACCAGCTCCCGAAGGGACTGAGGGAGAGCCTTTATTTCAAGGATGACGATTCCCGACTTTCCTTTCTCTTCGGCAACTATATAACCCTTACCAACATAACCGAGCATGAGATAAGCAGAATAATAAAGATGCATATAAGTCCGATAAATATATCGGTGCATACAACAAATCCCGAGCTTAGGGTGCGTATGATGAAAAACAAAAATGCCGGCAAGGTGCTTGATATAATCCCTAGGCTTAATGCTGTCGGAATAAAAATAAACTGCCAGCTTGTGCTATGCCCCGGATTTAATGACGGTGCGGAGCTGGAAAGGACTCTATCCGATCTTACGGGCTACGAGAACATCGAATGCATAGCGGCGGTTCCCGTCGGACTTACAAAATTCAGGGAGGGCCTTGAAAGGCTTGAACCGTTTAACCGAGAAACGGCAGCAGCGGTTATAGATACAATGGATAAATTCGGCGATAAATGTCTTGAAAGGTACGGCGATCGCAGGGCTTATGCTGCCGACGAGTTTTATCTTATTTCAAAAAGGCCGATGCCGCCTGCTTCATATTACGGTGATTTTTTACAGCTTGAAAACGGAGTCGGTATGTGGGCTATGATGAAAGCCGATGCCGAAAATGCTCTGCTTGATACAAAGCCCTTTAAAAGAAGCAGACATATATCGCTTGCCACCGGCATGGCGGCATATCCGCTTATAAAGGAAATTGCTCTTCGGTGTGAGGAAAAGGTGGGCGGTCTTAAATGCGATGTATTTGCCATAAAAAACAATTTTTTCGGAGAAAGAATAACTGTTGCCGGTCTTGTTACTGCAACCGATATTTACGATCAGCTCAAAGGCAAAGAGCTCGGCGAGGAGCTGCTGCTTCCGTCCGTAATGCTCAGAACCGAGGGCGATATGTTTCTTGACAGCGTAACGCTTGAAGAGCTTTCCGAGAAGCTGAATATTAAAATAACCCCGATAGACTGCGATGGCTACGGTCTTGTAGGGGCACTTACACAGGAAGGAAGCGAGCAGAATGTCTAAGCCGGTTGTTGCCGTTGTGGGTAGGCCGAATGTAGGGAAATCCACACTTTTTAATAAGCTTATAGGCAAGCGCCTTTCTATTGTAGACGATACTCCCGGTGTTACAAGGGACCGTATATTCGGTGATGCCGAATGGCGCAACCGAAAAATTATGCTTGTTGATACGGGCGGTATAGAGCCTAAAACCGATGATATTATACTTGCAAATATGCGCTCGCAGGCAAGGCTTGCAATCGAAACGGCAAGTGTGATAATATTTGTAGTCGATTTGAAATCAGGTGTTACGGCGGCAGACAGCGAAATAGCGGCTATGCTTCAAAAAAGCGGAAAGCCGGTGGTGCTGTGCGTTAACAAGTGCGACGGTATAGGTGAAATACCGGCGGAATTTTACGAGTTTTACAATCTCGGACTCGGAGACCCGATAGCCGTCTCCTCGGTGCACGGTCACGGAACAGGCGATTTACTTGATGCCGTTTTTGATTATCTTCCCGAGGTTAATCTCCTTGATGAAGAGGATGAGGTTATAAATGTTGCGGTTATAGGAAAGCCGAATGCCGGAAAATCCTCACTTGTAAACAGCATTTCAGGAGAAGAACGCTCAATAGTTTCCGATATAGCCGGAACCACCCGAGACGCTATTGATACAAGGGTTGAAAACAGCTTCGGTAAATTCAATTTTATAGATACGGCAGGCCTGCGAAAGCAGAGCAGGGTTGACGACAGAATAGAAAAATACAGCGTTATGAGAGCTAAAATGGCTGTTGAACGCTCAAATGTATGCGTTATAATGATAGACGGTACGGACGGCTTCACCGAGCAGGATTCAAAGGTTGCGGGTATTGCCCTTGAGCAGGGCAAGGCCTGTATAATCGCCGTTAATAAATGGGATATAGTCGAGAAGGACGGTTCTACGATGGATTCATACCGTAAGCGACTTATGAAGGATTTTTCCTTTATGCCCTTTGCGCCGATAATATTTATTTCCGCCAAAACAGGTCAGCGCCTTGACAGACTTTTTGAGCTTATAAAATATGTGTATTCCCAAAACACAATGCGTATTTCAACCGGTAAGCTCAACGATATCCTTGCCGATGCTACCGCAAGGGTGCAGCCGCCCTCGGATAAGGGGAAGAGGCTTAAGATATTTTATATGACACAGGCTTCCACCTGCCCGCCGACCTTTGTTTGCTTCTGCAACAGAGCAGAGCTGTTTCATTTTTCGTATCAGCGCTATCTTGAAAACCAAATACGCTCAACCTTCGGTCTTGAAGGGACACCGGTAAGATTCGTTATAAGAGAAAGAGGAGAAAAATAATGATACTTACAGCCCTCATCACGGTAATAGGAGCTTATCTGTTAGGCAGTGTAAGCTTTGCCGTTATATTTTCTAATTTGTTTGCAAAAAAGGATGTTAGAGGAATGGGCAGCGGCAATGCCGGAGCCACAAATGTTATCAGGGCAGTAGGCTTTGTGCCGGGGCTTTTAACCTTCCTTTGCGATGCGCTGAAGGGCTTTGCGGCGTGTAAGCTGGGAGAGCTTATTTTCGGGTACATTTCCGAAAATGCTCCGAGCGAATGGGCTGCTCCGATATACGGTGCATATATATGCGGCGTTGCCTGTATGCTGGGTCATATATTGCCTCTGTTTTTCGGCTTTAAGGGCGGTAAGGGGGTTGCAACCTCTGTGGGAATATTTGCCGTATGCTGCCCTAAGGCTATTATAATAGGTCTTGCCGTTTTTGCGGTTATGCTTCTTATACTGCGAATAGTATCTCTCAGCTCGCTTACCGCAGCAGTTACGGTTGTTGCCTTTTCTGTAGTTTTTTCGGATAAGGGTGCAGCACTCTGGCCGCAGGCTGTAATGAGTATTATGATGGGGTGTATGGTATTTGTGAAGCACGCCGATAATATTAAACGGCTTGCTGCGGGTGAAGAAAAGCGTATAAGGCTTAAGAGGTAACGGTATGGCTAAAATAACTGTTTTAGGCACAGGCGGCTGGGGAATTGCACTTGCACTTACGGCTCTTGAATCTAATCACAGCGTTACGATGTGGTCGCCATTTGAAAACGAGGTAGAGCTTTTAAAGCAAAAGCGGACGAACGAAAAGCTTTTAAACGGCATTTTTATACCTAAGACTGTAGAGATAACCTCGGATATGTCATGCGTGGAGGGCTCTCTTATAACAATAATCGCAACGCCGTCATCTGTAATTCGTTCGGTTGCAAGGCAGCTTGCCGGCTATGAGAATTTCGGAATAGTCGTTAATGTTGCAAAGGGTCTTGAAAAGGGCAGTCTTAAAAGACTTTCCGAGGTTATAAGCGAAGAAATACCGAACGCACCGGTTGCGGTTTTATCCGGCCCGTCTCATGCGGAGGAGGTTGCGAGAAAAATACCGACCTCGCTTGTAGCGGCCTCCGAAGCCGCTTGGGCGGCAGAGGCGATTCAACAGGCAATGTCAAACGCCTTTTTCAGAATATACACCTCCTCGGATGTAGTGGGGGTTGAGCTCGGCGGAGCGCTTAAAAATGTTATAGCTGTCTGTGCCGGAATTTGCGACGGTCTCGGTCTCGGTGATAATACCAAGGCCGCTCTTATAACAAGAGGTCTTGCGGAAATGACGAGAATAGGTGTCTGTATGGGCGCTGAGGAAAAGACCCTTGCGGGACTTGCCGGCATAGGTGACTTAGTTGTTACCTGCACATCAAGACACAGTCGAAACAATCGCTTCGGCTATAAGGTCGGAGCGGGAGCTCCGATAAAGCAGGCTCTTGACGAGGTGGGAACGGTAGAGGGTTATTATGCCGCTCTTATGGCGCATCAGCTCGGCATTAAATACGGCGTAGAGCTTCCGATAATAGACACCTGCTACGGTATTCTTTATGAAAGCAAGCCTATCAACACGGTGGTAACCGACCTTATGCTGCGCCCGAAGCGCTCAGAAGCTTGATTTTGATAATAAAATAGCCGTAAAAAACGAATAATAACGAAAAAATCAAAAAAACACTTGCATTATGGTGCTTTTTCTGTTATTATAATTGTTGCTACTGTAATCGGCTCTGCCGATAAGATTCAAAGGAGGTGCAGACCATGGCAAAATGTGATATCTGCAATAAGGAAATTGCTTTCGGAATTAAGGTTTCCCATTCTCATAGACGCTCCAACAGAACCTGGAAGCCGAATGTTAAGAAGGTAAGGGCTATCGTCAACGGTTCTCCTCGTCGTATAAACGCCTGCACCCGCTGCTTGCGTTCGGGCAAGGTTACCAGAGCTATTTGATGAGTTTAGGGCCTCGGGAAATCGCTTTTGGCGATCTCGGGGCCTTTTTTCTTTCGGCTTAAAGAAGGTGGATTTATGTTAAAAGCGGTAATTTTCGATTTAGACGGGACTCTTGTAAACACTCTTGAGGATTTGGGGAATTCAACCAATCATATCCTTTCGGAAAACGGCTTTCCGATACATACTATGGATAAGTACAATTATTTTATAGGCAACGGAATACCGAAGCTTATAGAAAGAGCCTTGCCCGAATCTGAGCGAAGCGATGAAAAAATTAAAAAATATACAGAGCAGTTTACGGCATACTATTCAAAGCATTTTGCCGATAAATCCACAGCCTATGACGGCATAAACGAGCTTCGCACTAAGCTGAAGAAAAACGGTATAAAGGCTGCTGTGGTAACAAACAAATCTCAGGCTATGACTGAGCTTGTTATAAAAAAAGTGTTCGGTGATAGGGCTTTTGACAGCGTGGTGGGGAAAAGGGAGGAAAATCCCGCAAAGCCCGACCCTAAGGCTGCCTTTATAGCTATGAGTGAGCTGGAGGTCAACCCCGATGAATGTATCTTTGTGGGCGATTCCTCGGTCGATATTCTTACTGCTCGCAATTGCGGGGCGTATCCTGTGGGAGCTTTGTGGGGCTTTCGTACAAGGCAGGAGCTTGAAAATGCCGGAGCAAGGCTTATAATATCAAAGCCGGAGGAGCTTTATCTATTTATTTCGGCGGTAAACGGAGGTAATGTTATATGAAGCGTTCCGATTATATTTCGTGGGATGAATATTTTATGGGAATAGCGTTGCTTTCGGCAATGCGAAGCAAGGACCCCTCAACTCAGGTGGGAGCCTGCATAGTTGACAGGAATATGAGAATACTTTCTGTCGGCTACAACGGTATGCCCCATTCCTGTAGTGATGATGATTACCCTTGGGACAGGGCTGAGGGTCTTTCTTCAAAATATCTTTATGTATGCCATGCAGAGCTTAATGCAATATTAAATTGCAGAAGCGGATCGGTCAGAAATGCCGTTTGCTACACAACTCTCTTCCCCTGCAACGAATGTGCTAAGGCTATAATTCAGTCGGGAATATCGGAGGTTGTATATTTAAGCGACAAGTATTGCGATACCGATTCAACGAGGGCTTCGAAGCGAATGTTTGACAGTGCGGGGGTAAAATATCGGCAGTATACGCTTGGCGAAAGGGATATAAGGCTTACACTTTAAGACTGAAATTTAAAAACAGCATTAGTGCTTATGCACAAATAAATCAAGCAACCGCTACACGGTTAGTGTGGCGGTTGCTTGATTTTCTATAAGGAACACACGGTGTTATTTTATGCAAAATGCACAAAAGTTATCAATATTCAGAAAAATAGTTGAAAAATATAATAAAATACGATAATATATCCGTGTAATGCATTAACATATTAAAAAATCAAAGGCGGTGAAAAAAGAAAGACCCGATATGTAAATCGGTGTTTTTCCGATATAACTTACTTCGATAGGCAAAAGCCTTAAATTGTAACTGAAAACGAAAGGAATTTTAAAAATGAAAAACTGTAAAAAAGCTTTATCGCTTCTGCTTTCTCTTACAATAACGGCAGGGCTGCTTTTACCGTGTTCGAGCCTTTTGGCTTCGGCAGAGGAGCTTACCTTTCCTAAGCCTATAGAGGCAGAAGCTGCAAGGCTCTTAAAAGAAATACCCGTACCCGAGCTTGAGCTGCCTACAGCGAATATATCCGATGCGTTCGCTCCTGATTTGTCGGGCAGTGTAGCTGCAACGGCGCCGGTTATATCCGCAATAACGGCTCAGGCAACGCCCGACAGCAGCATAGTTATAAACGGCGAGGGCTTTGCAGGCGGAAGTGTATATGTATACGGGCTTGACACGAATGGTCAGGGAATGTTTAAGCAAGCAGAGCTTTTAAGTGCTACCGATACAACCGTAACCGCAACGATAGACAGCTCCTTTGCATACGGGATGTATTTTGTTTGGGTGAGAAATGCTGCCGGTGAGCTCGGCTACCCCGCAAGGGTAAATGCGCCCGAAACGACATGGCTAAGCAAGGAAAGCGCAAAGCAGGGAAGCAGCGTAAGAATATACGGTAAAAATCTTTCTAAAGGAAACGGTACACAGGAAAGCTATGTCTATCTTACAAACGGCGAAAATTATTATGCTGCTGCGGTAACCGAGGTCAACCCCTTTAGGGTGACCTTCACAGTACCCGCAGGCATAGCAGACGGTAATTATAAGGTATGGCTGCATAACGGACACGGCGGAGAATACGGATGGACAAATTCTATGGATTTAACCGTAAATGCAAACGCCGAAAGCATATGGAACGATACCGTAATAACCGTTCAGGACACAACACAGGAGGCAATTGTGGCGGCAATACAGTCGGCACAAGATTTTGATACGATATATTTGCCTGCCGGAGTGTATGATATAACCTCAACTATAAATCTATGTGTGGGCTATCCCGCACCGGCAAGTCAGCGTAAGGCACTCAGATTTATCGGAGAGGGAGACGGCACTCAGGTTAAAATAATAAACAAAATAGCGCAAGCAACGGCATCTCAGCTCTTTTATATAACAAAGCTGCCGTCCGAATTTAAAAATATAACCTTTGAAGAGGATATTTCAATTTTCAAGGGAGAAGAAAACACCGCAGTTTTACCGTCAAAGTTCATTTATGTAAATCCGTATCAAAACAAGGAAAACGGCTACTCAAACAGCGGCTTTAAGCTTAATAATTGCCGTTTCATTCAGCATAGATTGGTTGCATTTTCGTATCCCTCGGGGGAGGATGCGGAGTTTGATGCACTTCTTGAAAAATATAACAATCCGGATGCCGAAGACTCTCGCTACTGTGAGGGCGATTGGTTTGACGATATGCGTGTAAGAAAAGCTCAGCACAGCTCTAATATAGGCTCCTATGAAGCCTGCGTAGCCATAAGCTCTGCACAGGAGGTTGAAATTACAGGCTGTTATTTTGAGGGCGCTGAAGCTATTACCACAAGAGGCTGTAATTATGTAAGTATAACCGACAATACTATGATAGGTAAGGCGGTTATGTACGGTAACAGCGGCTCACATTTTATTCATAACGCTCATACCGATAATCTTGATATCAGTAATAATGGCATTTACGGCAAGGACCTTTATGATGACCCCGACGGCGAGCTTGAGTACGGTGATTTAACCCTGTGTCGGTCGATAATCGTTCAGCTTCCGACAGGCTCATCGACAAACAGCTATTTCGCCGATAACGATATTGACAGAATAGGCGACAATACCGCAAATTCCGGCGAGCATATATTATACGAATGCTTAGGCCTTCATTTTATGGATAAGCCCTCTGCGGTTACGGGTAACGGCGGAGTGACGATTGCTTTTGAAAATGTCGCCTTTGAAAACAGACAGCAGACATTTGTCACCGGAAATTATGATAAATGGTATACCGCCATATATTCAAGAAGCGGCGAAGGAAGCAATGCAACAGATAATGCCTCAAGCGCCTATATAGGTGATGCTTATGCTGTAATAATAGACGGCAGGGGCGAATCGCAGTACAGAAAAATAAGTGCCTTTACTGAAAATTCCATTACCGTGGACAGACCTTGGGATATAGCACCCGATCAAACGAGCACCGTTATAATAACAAATGCGGTTGAAAATGCGATTGTATACAACAATACAATAGTCGGCTCGGGGAGCTATTATCTTAAATATAATGCCTCGGCGGGTGTTCAGGCGTATGCTACGATGCTGGATTATATCGCTGCGGAAAATAACTTTTCAAATATGTTTACGGGCCTTTTTTGCAATTTCCATTTCAACAATAAAAGATTGACCTCCGCTAAGGAGGGCAAGGGCACCTACTATGCCGATATTCAGTATGAGGGCTTTAATTGGTTTGAGGATACGCTTCTTTACAACAATACTATAACAAATACCAGACGGGGTATAGATTTACAGCTTTCTTACAGTGCCGATTCGGATACTGCCGACGGCATAGCCTCACTTACGGTATCACACGGTATTGTAATACGCAATAATATTATCAATACGACGAGGTACTGTCATAATTATAATACCTCGGGAGTTGATACTCTTGAGGGAATAGGCGGTGACGGTGTTGCCGTGGGAAGTCTTGATAAAAGCTATACCGTATGGGGATATAATCCCTTATGGCATGGTGACTGGATAAAGGATACCCTGATAGAAAACAACACTATAATAAATACCGTAAAGGCAAGCATAGGCATTTACTATCATCAGGCAAATACTATGCTCAGAAACAATTACTGCGGCGGCATAACCGATGAAGCGAGAATGGTTTATTATGCTCCGGCCCGTCAGTCGCATACCCCCGTAAACAGGGCGGTTATATACAAAAATTACGGAACCTACGGTGACGGAATAACCGTAAAGAAGGAAAACGAGGCTTACGATATAATTCTTGCTACGGCGGAGCCGATAAACACCGACTTTTCTCAGGGTCTTAAATATTGGGCTCCGAAATCAGATAAGGTGTCGGCTGCCTCCTCTCAAATGCAAATCGTTACCGACAGTGAAAAGGGCTCGGTTCTTACTACCGTTGAGGATAGCAATAATTCATTGGCGGTTGGAAGGGGAATAACGACGGTTAAATTCCGTGCCGAGGTTGAAGAGGGCGATAAGCTTTATATGCTTATCAGCTGGAAAAACAATGCTTCCTCCGGTTATGATGCCTACCCTACGCTTTATCAGTGGGATGCTTTGGGAAACAAAACGGCAGTTGAGCTTAAAGAGCTTACCGCAGCTTCAAGCTCTGTGGGGAAATGGAACACAAAAACGATATTCGCAGGCGAGGTTAAATCCGCCGATTCCACATTTGCAATTGAAGTAAAGGATATAAGAGCCTCTGCGGCAACACAGCCGACAATATTCTTCAGCGAATTCAGACTTTTAAAGCAGGTAAGGGAGGGTATTTATACCGATATCGTTACCGGTGAGGATGTTTATGCCGACGGTCAGCCTGTAGGCGGCACCGAAGAGGAGGGCGTGAAAGCAGTCTTCTATAACGGAGAAATGCGACATTACGGAGATATAAATTATACAAGTCTTTACAATACCGATGTTTTCGGAGCTGTTGAGGGCTTTAATAACGGCGATTTTTCTCAGGGCTTTAAATATTGGTCGATAAGAGAATATTCGCCCTCTAAGGCACCGCAGTATACTGCTCTTTCTCAGCAGGCAACTATTACCGTAAACGGAGCTCTCAGATTTAATTCGGATATTACCTGCTGTGAGGAATGGCTTGAAGCAAATCCGACAAATACAAGCGTTTATGCCGGCTTGACCTCCGCTCCGTTTACGCTGCCGGATATAAAGGCCGGAGATGAAATTTATCTTGCCTTTGATATGTGTAAAACGGCAAACAGCCTTAGAGTAAGGCTTTATGACGATACGGCGTTTCAGGAAACCGGTATTGCGAATTATTCGGAAAAGAATCCGAGCAATTCGACCGATGATATGCGCACGATTTTATTGCCGGCACTTACGGCTTCCGCCGATAATTCCGTATTCTTTATAGAAATTCAAAAGGGTAACAATTCGGATACCGCCGAGCTTGATAATTTCAGGATAGTTATAAAAAACACCGACGAATCATATACCGATATCATCACAAAAGAGAGACTTTACGGTGACCTGCAGCCCTTCGGCGGTACCGAGGAGGACGGTATTGTATCAAGCAGATTCAATAACGGCGATATGCTTACCGTAAGGGAAAACAACAGCTTGACCTATACGAATATTTATCAGCCCACCGTAGGCCTGAAAAATGCCGATTTTTCTCAGGGCTTTAAATACTGGTCCTACAGAGGATATTCCTCTGCCAAGGCTCCGGGGTACACAAAAATAAGTCAGCAGGCGACTGTTGATAAGCTTAGCGGAACGGTCACCTTCGGAGAGGTTACCTGTTGTGATGAATGGCTTGAAGCAAACCCAACGAATACAAGCGTTTATGCGGGGCTTTCCTCAACCGGCTTTACCTTCCCCTCACTTTCGGTGGGAGATACGATTTATGCCACCGCCGAAATCAGAAATACAAACGGCAGAGTAATTCTTGCTTTACAGGAGCATTCGAGCGAGATTGTAGGCGCAAAAAATCGAATGGATGCCATAGCAACGGTCTATAACGGTAACGGAGGAGCCTTAAACACAAGTGACGAATGGGTAACAACCCAAACCGCAGAGCTTGAGGTTCTCGACCCCGAAAGCAGATTTTCGATTTATATTCAGCGTGATAACGGAGC
>CAYLQF010000048.1:0-11807 GCA_964385735.1 uncultured Ruminococcus sp.
TACCGTCGAGTCCGAGCTTTTTTTCAACCTCAAGCTCAACCGGAAGACCGTGCGTATCCCAACCGGCCTTTCTCGGAACCATATAGCCCTTCATAGTGCGGTATCTCGGTATCATATCTTTGATAACACGGGTAAGAACATGACCTATATGCGGCTTGCCGTTTGCCGTAGGCGGACCGTCATAAAAAACATAGGGCTCTCCCTTTGCTTTTTCTTCAATACTCTTTTTGAAAATTTCGTTTTTATCCCAAAATTCCTTTATCTTTTTTTCTTCTTCAACGAAATTAACATTCGGCGATACACTGTCGTACATTTTTTCAGTTCTCCTTTAAAACAAAAATCCTGCCCCTTAATAGGACAGAATTGTAAAATCTCTGCTTATAAACCACCTATTTACGGGACAAACATCCCTGACCCCTTTAACGGAGGATAACCGGCACACGCTATTTAGTAACCCTTTCACGCTGCGGCTTAGAAGTGATATTCACGCACCCATTGCCGCCGGACTTACACCGTCTCCGGCTCGCTTTCGACAATTTTCGGGCGGCTACTGTCTTCGTCATAGCCTTTAACGCATTTATTATAACACCGAATTTTAAAAAATGCAACACTTAAGTTGTATACGGTATTGCTATGCGGCTTTTGTAATAATAAAAGTGATCGAAGCCTAAGGCATAAAGCTGCTCTGCGGTTTTTGAAAATCCGAAGCCGACTCTTGAAGGAATATGCGCATCTGAGCCGAGTGTGATAAGATAACCGCCGAGCTCTTTATACCGCTTTATTATCGGGATATCGGGCAAAAGCCGGTTATAATCGGTGTCTAAGCAGGAGGTGTTAACCTCAAGTGCTATCGATTTTTCTATTATCAGCCTGAGTATACTGTCGATTTTATCGGAAAAAGCATCAATATCTGCTTTTTTAAAATATTTTCCGCAGATATATCTTAAGGGACAGGTAAGATGGGACAAAACATCGAAATCGCAGGTGCTTATCATTTCCGTCATATCATTGAAATAGCTGCTTAAATATTCGGCAATCATTTCATCGGAAAATTCGGAAAAGCGTATTTGCGAATATGGCATTTTATATTCGCCGTAACGAACTGCGTGAACCGAGCCTAACACTATATCAAGGCGGTTATTTTTTAATATTTTTTCGGCAACCTCCGGATACCAAAGTGCCTCTCCAATTTCAGAGCCCGTAAATACCGTTTCGGGCAGAGCTTCGGCTTCAAGAACGGAATTCCTTACAATGGATTTTATGTCGGTGCGGTCAAAGAATTCGATGTCAGAGTGGTCGGTTATTGCTATTCCGGCAAGACCGCCCTCAAGGGCAGAGCGGAGCATATCACCTTGCTTGCTGACAGAATCGTGCGAATACTCCGAATGGATATGACAGTCAAAATATCCGTTTGTCCTTATCGGCTGCTCGTAAGGGCCGGATTTTTTCGGTTCAAGCTTGATTTTTTGCTGTGCTCGGTAGCTTATGGCGATTACCTCCTTTAGGAGCTTTTTTTATTTAACGGGTATTATTATACGGTATCGCATTCAAAAAAGCAAGACGCTTTATTGCATGGTAATAAAAAGCGAAAAAGAGGAAATGCTTTATAACGGGTGATGTTATGAAAAAGCGTGCGGTTATCAGGATAATTTCATATTCCTTAGCAGCTATACTTACTCTCGGAGGATTTTTATTTACCGAGCATAAAACAGCTGTTGAATACAGGCTCAGTCTGCAAAACGATTATTCTCGCTCACTCAGCGAGCTGAGCTCAAGACTTAACAGCATATCCGTTATGCTCAAAAAGGCTATGTATGTTTCCGATACTGCTGGGTTAAGCTCGCTTTCCGCCGAGCTTTACAGCGAGGCAGAGCTTGCAAAGCAGGCGCTTTCCGAACTGCCTGCGTACGAAGCAAGCCTTGATACAATAAACAGATTTTTATCTCAGGTCGGCAACTATGTGCTGTCGGTTTCCAAGAGCTTTATAAACGATAAGGAGATATCCGATGAACAAAAAAGTAAGCTTGCAAGTCTCGGAGAAAATGCCTTAACGATTTCTCAGGCGGTTGCCGATTCACAGATAAGCTTTAATAACGGTGATTATTGGAAAACGGTCTTAGAAGAAAAAATCAAAAATGTTTCCGAAGGCAGCCTTGCACAGTCGCTTACCGAGCTTGAGGAAAATCTTACCGATTACCCGACCCTTATTTACGACGGTCCCTATTCCGACCATATTTTAAAAAAGCAGCCTTTGATGACCTCAAATGCTCCCTTGCTGACAAAGGAGACCGCCATTAAGACGGCAAAAGAGCTATCTGCTGACACCTCACTTAAATTTGTCGAGGAGCAGAGCGGCAAAATACCTGTTTACAGATTTAAAAGCGATTATACCGATGTGGCAATCAGCAAAAACGGAGGCTATCCCGTGTATATGCGAAAAAGCCGAAGCGTGGGTACGGTAAAGCTCAGCTATTCTCAGGCTGTTTCAAGAGCAAAGAAATTTGTGTCAGAGGCCGGCTTTGACGGGATGACCGAAACCTATTATTATACGAGCGACGGCGTGTGTACCGTAAATCTTGCTTATCTTGACGGGCAGACCGTTTGCTATACCGACCTTATAAAGGTGGGGATTGCGCTTGATAGCGGCGAGGCTGTCTTTTTCGAGTCTGCGGGGTATCTTACAAACCATACCGAAAGAGCCTTTGAAACGCCTGCCTATTCTGCCGAGGAGGCGGAGCTGTGCTTAAATTCGGAGCTTACCGTAAAAAAGGTTGCGCTTGCGCTCATTCCCACCGACGGCTCTGCCGAGGTTAGATGCTACGAATTTACCTGTAAGGGTCAGGGGGATGAAGAAATACTTTCATATATAAATACAAAAACCCTCGCAAACGAGCAGATATTTATTGTTTTGAAAACCGATGGCGGTACCCTTGTAAAGTGAATTGACTTTACAAACAAATTATGCTAAAATAGCTTCAAGATAAAAAGCTCGGGGTGAACAAAATGCCGCTTGCGAAAAAGCTCACGCATATATATGAGCCAACGCCGCTGCAATGTGGGCAGGCGGTGCTTTCGATGCTTTCGGGAGAGCCTGTAGACAAGATAATAGAAATTGTTAAAACCGAAAGGGAAACAACCCTTGCGGATATGAAAAATGCTCTTAAGGCTCTTGAAATCGGCTTTTGCGATACAAAAGTATCTGTAAAAGCTGCGAGTGACCTACCTAAAACGGCTCTTTTGAGCCTTGAAACGCCGCATTGCTGGCATTGGTCACTTTACAGCAACGGCAGGTTTTACGACCCCGAATACGGTCTGCTCGAAGATTTTCCGCCGTCAAACAGGCGATATTATTGGGAAATAACGGAGGATTAAAAATGCAAAGTGTTAAATTTATAAAGCTGAATACAAACGCAATTGTACCTAAGTACGGTACGCAGCTTTCGGCGGGTGCCGATCTTTATGCCTGTATGGATACTGAAGGAGTAGCTATAGCCCCGGGACAAACGGTTATGATACATACCGGAATTGCTCTTGAGATACCGAACGGATATGCCGGAATGATATTCGCAAGAAGCGGAACCGCAACTAAGAGGGGTCTTGCTCCGGCAAACAAGGTCGGTGTTGTAGACAGTGACTACAGAGGAGAAATAATGGTTTCGCTTTATAATCATTCTTCGTCTGAGCAAAGGGTTGAAAGCGGCGAAAGAATAGCTCAGCTTGTTATAATGCCGTATCTGCGAGCGGATTTTATTGAGGCTGAGAGTCTTGGAGAAACCGATCGCTCATCCGGCGGCTTCGGCTCAACAGGAACAAAATAAACAAAACGGCTGCCTTGTTTTTTAAAAAAATTAAGCAGCCGTTTAATTTTTGTCCGAAACGGCAATAATTAACTTGACAAGTAAGCGGTAAAAAGGGTAATATATATTAGGTACACTATGTATATATTTATATAGGGTCTTTTTCGAAGATATTAAAGCCGTCCTGAGAGTGGAGGGCTTGCATATACAATATACATAACTTAAATACAGCGTCCCTAAAGGGCGACTTGCTCGGACCGTAGCTCCTTTCCGGTCCGGCGGCTTTGTCGTACTTGTCGGTGGCAAAAAATCGGAGGAAATCAATTTAATGAGCGATAATGAAAACAAGAAAAAATCTGCAGCTATGCAGTCCGCCAAAAAAAGGAGCGGCACCTCGAAAAACACAGCGACAAATTCAGCGTCAACAGTGTCTGGCCGCAAAAAGAGCTCTGTGAAGAACACAAAATACAACAAGCAGGGAAAGGTCTTAAACGGCACGGAAAAAAGGCGCTCCAAGGCAGGACAATCGGCCTTGGATACTAAAAATCGCAACGGTAAGTCAACAAGAAATCCGAAGAAGCCGCTTAAAATAATACCTCTCGGCGGTCTCGGAGAAATAGGCAAAAATATAACCCTTTATGAATATGACGGTGATATGCTGCTTGTTGACTGCGGTATGAGCTTTCCGGACGAGGAAACACCCGGAATAGATATAGTAATTCCCGACTTTACCTTTATTCTCGAAAATAAGGACAAAATAAAGGGAATGGTAGTAACACATGGTCATGAGGACCATATAGGAGCCATTCCTTATCTTCTCAGAAATTTTAATGTTCCTATTTATGCAACAAGACTTACGGTAGGGCTTATTGAGTGTAAGCTTAAGGAGCATCATTTGCTTGCCGGCTCGCATCTTAATGTCGTAAATCCCTCTCAAACCGTTTCTCTCGGAAAATTCAGCGTTGAGTTTATCCATGTAAACCATTCCATACCCGATGCTGTCGGCTTTGCGATAACCTGCGGCGCCGGAACCGTTGTTCAAACGGGGGATTTTAAGATCGACACCACACCGATTGACGATCAGGTTATAGATATAGGAAGATTTGCCGAGCTTGGCAAAAGGGGCGTTTTGGCTCTGCTTTCCGATTCTACAAATGCGGAAAGACAGGGGTTTACACCCTCTGAGCGCATAGTCGGCGATTCCTTTTCCAATCTTTTTGCCAAGGCAGGCTCTCACAGAATAATCGTCGCAACCTTTTCTTCTAATATTCACAGAATACAGCAGATAATAGACGAGGCTGTAAAGCTGGGAAGAAAAATCGCCGTTTCCGGCAGAAGCATGATAAATGTTGTGACCGTCGGCTCAGAGCTCGGCTATCTTAAAATTCCGGACGGTGTGCTTATAGATGTCGGAGATATAAAAAAATACAGGGAAGAGCAGATAGTTGTAATAACAACCGGCAGTCAGGGCGAGCCGCTTTCCGCACTTCATCGAATTGCCTTCGGTGACCATCGGCAGATAGAGGTAATATCGGGAGATATGTTTATAATATCGGCAAATCCTATTCCGGGCAACGAAAAGCTTGTGGATAAGGTTGTAAATGAGCTCATAAAGCGTGGCGCAAATGTTGTTTACGAAAAAATGTACGATGTTCATGTTTCGGGGCATGCCTGCAGCGAGGAGCTTAAGCTTATGATGAGCATAGTAAAGCCGAAATTCTTTATTCCGGTTCACGGTGAGCAAAAGCATTTGTATAAGCATTCGCTTCTTGCTTATACAATGGGAATACCGAGAGAAAATGTCCTTATTGCAAATAACGGAAATGTTATTGAGCTGACAAGCTCCGAAATCAAATGCACCGATACGGTTCAGGCAGGCCGTGTTTTGGTTGACGGACTCGGAGTCGGAGATGTCGGCAGCATAGTTTTGCGAGACCGTAAGCATCTTGCCGAGGACGGTATAATCATAGTAACCGTTGCCATAGACGGTATTACAAGAGAGGTTGTTTCCGGTCCCGAGGTGCTTTCAAGAGGGTTCGTTTTTGTCAAGGAATCCGAAGAGCTTATGACCGAGCTTAACGAAACGGTCTGCAATATCCTCGAGAGCTGCTATAAAAGTAAAGTAAGAGATTGGAATACGATAAAAACACGCATAAAGGACGGAGTTTTCAGATTCCTTTATTCGAGAACACACCGCAGTCCTATGGTGCTGCCGGTTATAATGGAAGTTTAAAAGGGAGGAATAAAAATGAAGGTAATATTGCTTTCGGATGTAAAGGGAAAGGGTAAAAAGGGAGAGCTTTGCTCTGTTTCGGACGGTTATGCGAGGAATTTCCTTTTCCCGAAAAATCTTGCAGTTGAGGCAGATAAAGCGGCAATGTCCGAGCTTAAAAGCAGAGAGGCTGCGGCAGAGCATCACAGGCAGGAGGAAATAGACGCAGCAAGGGCAACCGCCGCAGAGCTTGACGGTAAAGCCGTCACACTGAGCGCAAGGGCGGGAGAGAACGGCAAGCTTTTCGGCAGTATAACCGCAAAGGAAATTGCAGATGCGGTTGCAAAGCAGCTCGGTGTTTCGGTGGATAAAAAGAAGCTCAGCGTAGCAGATATAAAAAGCTTCGGAGAATATACCGCCGAGATAAAGCTTCTTGCGGGAATAAGCGCAAAAATAACCGTAAAAGTGACGGAATGAGAAAATGGGCGGCGAAAATCAGGTTTTATATGATATAGACGGTGTAAGGCAGCCCTATTCCGCAGAGGCTGAGCAGGCGGTGTTAGGCTCTATATTGATAGACCCTAAATGTATTTTAGAGGTTGCAACACAGATAAAAACCGAGTTCTTTTATATTCCTCAGCACAGGGATATATACAGTGCTCTCTGCTCAATGTATGAGCTTAATCAGAGCATTGATTATATTTCCTTGCTTGAAAAGCTTAAGAAGAACGGTACCTATGATGATGCAGGCGGGAAGGCTTATCTTTCTCAGCTTGTTAACGGTGTGCCCTCCTCTGCTAATGTTCTTACCTATGTTTCGATAGTAAGGGAAAGATATTATGCAAGAGCCCTTATGGAGGCTGCAAGGGGAATAATAAAGGACATAAACGAAAACACAAAGGATTCGGACAAGCTTCTTGAGGCCGCAGAACAAAAAATATACGATATCAGAGCCGGAAGGGATATAAGCGGACTTACGCATATAAAGCAGGTTATCGAGGGTGAAACCTATGACCGATTGGCTAAAATCGCCGACCCCGAGACCCATGACGATTATGTCGGCATTCCCTGCGGAATAGGCGAGCTTGATAAGATGATAACCGGTCTTAATAAATCGGATCTTATAATTTTAGGCGCAAGACCTGGTATGGGTAAAACCTCGTTTGCTCTTAATATAGCAAGAAATGTTGCGCTTGATTGCAAAAAAACCGTTTGCTTTTTCTCTCTTGAAATGACGAGGGATCAGCTTGCTCAAAGATTGCTTTCAAGCGAGGCGGCAATACCGAGTGAGAAGCTCAGAACCGGTGAGCTTGATGCCGATGAGTGGACGAGGCTTGCTCAGGCGGGAGATAATCTTTCAAAAACTCAGATATATTTTGATGAATCCTCGGATATAACCGTTCCGCAGATGAAGGCAAAGCTTTTGCGAATGAAGAGGGTTGACCTTGTGATAATAGACTACCTCGGACTTATGCATTCATCAAAGGCAACCGATAACAGGGTTCAGGAAATATCCGAAATAACCAGAAGTCTTAAGATGATGGCAAAGGAGCTTAAGGTTCCCGTAATTGCCTGTGCACAGCTGTCGAGAGGAACCGAAGCAAAAGGAAAATCTCATAGACCCGCTCTTGCGGATTTAAGAGATTCGGGCTCTATCGAGCAGGATGCGGACATAGTTTTATTTCTTTACAGAGATACATATTACGATAACGAGCGTGATCCCGATGAGGATATGAGCGATCCTAATCAGTCGGAATGTATTGTAGCCAAAAACCGACACGGTGAAATAGGCAGAGTTCCGCTTTATTGGGACGGTAGATATACACGCTTTACATCGGTTGATAATTTCAGATGATGAAGGAAAAGCTTTTAAAGGCGGCAGAAGCCTTTGATATGTTTCGTGAGGTAGGAAGCGTTACAGTTGCCCTTTCGGGGGGAGCGGATTCTATGGCACTTTTATATGCCTTGAAGGATATTTCTAAAGAATACGGCTTTGAGCTTTCGGCTGCCCACTTCAATCATAAAATAAGAGGAGCGGAGGCCGAAAGAGATGAGCAATTTGCGGTTCGGCAATGTGAAATACTCGGCATTAAGCTTTTTTGTGCCGGTGCAGATGTTCCGAAATATGCTAATGAGCATCATCTGAGCCTTGAGCTTGCTGCAAGAAGGCTGCGATATAGCTTCTTAAACAGCTTAACGGCAGATGCCGTCGCAACCGCTCATACCGCAACCGACAATACCGAAACGGTGCTGTTCAATCTTGCGAGGGGAAGCGGTCTTAAGGGTATTTGCGGAATACCGCCGAAAAGAGATAGGTTTATTCGCCCGCTTATTTTTTGCACAAGACAGGATATTGAGGAATACTGCGCCGCCAATAAAATTCCCTTTGTTACGGACAGTACAAATCTTTGCGACGATTATTCGAGAAATAAGATAAGGCATAATGTCGTGCCGGCGCTTAGGGAGATAAATCCTGCCCTTGAGGCTGCTGTTTCCAGAGCGGTACAGGGCTTTGCAGATGACAGCGATTTTCTTGAGACGGTTGCCGCTAAGGAGCTTGAGAAGCGCCTTTCCGGAGACCGGCTTTCAACCGAAGGCTTTTCTGAGCTTCATAAGGCCGTTGCAATAAGGGTGATTAGAGGATTTTATGAAAAAACTGTCGGTGACTCGCCTGATTTTCTGCATTTAAACAAGCTTTATGAAATTGCCGTTTCAGGCGGTAAATTAAGCATAAGCGGCGGAAGAGAGGCAGTCGCACTCGGCGGAAGGCTCGTTATAGCCAAGGGCGGTTTGACGGCTTTAAATCAATATCAAACCGAAATAAGCGAAAAAATTAACGATTTGTTTAAAAAAGGCGAAAAAGTTAACGGTTTGTTTTTAAAAAACGCGATTGATTGTGATAAAATAGTAGGAAAATTGGAAATACGAACAAGACAGCTCGGAGATAAAATTAAATTAAACGAAGGCTCGGGCACAAAAACGCTAAAAAAGCTTTTTTGTGAGAAAAAAATTCCCGTAAGCGAGAGGAGCTCGATTCCTGTTGCGGCAGATGAATGCGGAATTGTTTGGGTGTTCGGGATAGGTACTGCTCTCAGATGCAGGGTAGATAAAAGCAGCAAAAGAATTTTTGTTATAAAAACTCAAGTGATTAAGGGGGACGGTAAGGATGCCGTTGAATAATGATGTCAAGGAAGTACTTGTTTCAAAAGAGGAGCTTGCGGAAATATGTAAACGACTCGGAGAACAGATATCAAGAGATTATGCGGGAAAAAATCTTCTTCTCGTAAGTGTTTTAAAGGGAGCTGTTGTATTTATGGCTGACCTTTTAAGGGAGATAACCTGTGACTGTAAGATAGATTTTATGTCGGTTTCCTCCTACAGCGGTGTAAAAACAACAGGTGTTGTTAAATTTAAAAAGGACCTTGATATAAATCCCGAGGGCTGTGATATACTTCTTGTTGAGGATATCCTTGATAGCGGAATAACCCTATCTTACCTTAAAAAGGTTTTGGCAGACAGAAGAGCAGCAAGCATAAAGGTGTGTGCTCTTCTTGATAAGCCGGAAAACAGACAGGCAGATATAAAAGCCGATTATACAGGTAAGGTAATACCCGATGAATTCGTTATAGGCTATGGCCTCGATTACGACGAAAAATACAGAAATTTACCGTATGTTGGCGTTTTAAAGCCAAGCGTTTACGAAAAATAAAAAAGCCACTGAAAGGAAGTTTTGACCTTTGAAAAAGAATATTCGCAATGTGCTTTTGTATCTTGCCATACCGGTGGTGCTTATCCTGTCCTATTATGCCGTAAGCGGTCTTTCGGCAAACACAACAAAGGTTAAGTATTATCAGATAGTTGAGAAGGTAAAGAACAACGAAATATCGGAATATCAGCTGAATCTTTACAGCGGTGAGCTTATTTATAAGCTCCGTTCTGATTCCTCAAGCAAGGAATACCGTTATAAGGTGGCAGACCCCTCGATTTTTTACAACGATGTAAGGGATATTGTTTCCGAGATAAATTCCGATGAGGAAAACATTAAAAGCGGCAAAATAATCAAATACGATTATAAGAGCGGCGGAGAAGCCTCATGGATTATGAGTATGCTGCCGACCATTATTATGGTTGTTATTATGGTTGTGTTCGGAATCTTCATTATGAAGAGGATGAACTCCGCTATGGGTACCGACAAAACGATGGGCTTCGGTAAAGCGAAGGCAAAAAAGGCGGATGATCGGAAAAAGACCACATTTGCGGATGTTGCGGGTGCCGAGGAAGAAAAAGAGGAAATGGCGGAAATAGTCGATTTTCTTAAGGACCCTAAAAGGTTCAATGACCTCGGTGCGAGAATACCCAAGGGCGTGCTGCTTGTAGGCCCTCCCGGAACCGGTAAAACGCTGCTCGCAAGAGCTGTTGCAGGCGAGGCAGGAGTTCCCTTCTTCTCAATTTCCGGCTCTGATTTTGTTGAGATGTTCGTCGGTGTCGGAGCTTCGAGAGTAAGAGACCTTTTTGCGGAAGCTAAAAAGGATGCTCCGGCAATAATATTTATAGATGAAATAGATGCGGTTGGCCGTCAAAGAGGAGCAGGCCTCGGCGGCGGACATGACGAAATAGAACAGACCTTAAATCAGCTGCTTGTCGAGATGGACGGCTTCGGTGCAAACGAGGGTGTAATAGTTATGGCGGCGACAAACCGCCCCGATATTCTTGACCGTGCGCTTTTGCGTCCCGGCAGATTTGACCGTCAGATAACGGTTAATTATCCCGATGTAAAGGGCAGAGAGGATATTTTGAAGGTTCATTCGAGAGGTAAGCCCTTAGGGCCTGATGTTGATCTGAAGACGATAGCAAAATCAACCTCCGGATTTACCGGTGCCGACCTTGAGAATCTTCTTAACGAGGCTGCTCTTCTTGCCGTCCGTCACGGTAAAAAAGCAATAACTCAGGAGGAAATCGAGGAGGCTACCATAAAGGTTGTTATGGGTACCGAGAAAAAGTCCCATGTAGTAAGAGATAAGGATAAAATGGTAACCTCATATCACGAGGCAGGCCATGCGGTTGTTTCTTATTTCCTTCCTACTCAGGACCCCGTACATCAAATATCTATTATTCAAAGAGGTATGGCAGCGGGATATACCATGTATTTGCCTACCGATGAAAAGGGCCATACCTCAAAAAATCAGATAACCGAACAGATATGCTCGCTCCTCGGAGGAAGAGCGGCTGAGCAGCTTACACAGGATGATGTCTGCACCGGTGCTTCAAACGATATCGAGCGTGCGACAGAGCTTGCAAGGCAAATGGTAACTAAATTCGGTATGAGTGACAAGCTCGGTCTTGTAACCTACGGTCACGATAATAACGAGGTTTTCCTCGGCAGAGATTTCTCGTCAACACCGAACTATTCCGAGAAAACGGCTGCTGTTATCGATGAAGAAATAGAGTCTGTGGTAATGACACAGTATAAAAAAGCACTTGAACTTTTAAACGGCGCTATGCCTAAGCTTCACAAGGTTGCGCAGATACTTTTCGAGCGTGAAAAGCTTTCGGGCGAAGAGTTCAGAGAGATAATGAGCGAGGAATAAAATCACGCAAAAAAGAAGCGCAATTTCAAATTCAATGTAAAAATACTACAAAGACAGGCTTAAACAGTATCAATTTGATACCGAAACGAATATTTAGAGCAGATTTGGCGATTTCAGTTTGCCAAGTCTGCTTTTTTCATTTTTATTTGGCTCTTTGTCAATAGTTGGGGTAAAAGGTTAAAACAGAATATTTTTCGGAAGCGATTGCTA
>CAYLQF010000049.1:0-11510 GCA_964385735.1 uncultured Ruminococcus sp.
CACATCGCTCCCCCTTTGTCAACACTTTTTTTGCCTTTTTTTCAAAGTTTTTTTAATCGGCATTCAAAGCACAATATATAGTATTACTGTATAAATACAAACAACTATTTTTATTTTATTTCTTACTCAAAAAGTATATGCATTGCGCTATTCGCCGAGCTTTATTCTTAATTTAGCAAGTATTTTTTTCTCGGCACGAGAGACCTGAACCTGCGACATATTCATAAGTACGGCAGTATCGCTTTGAGTTAGACCTCTGTAATATCTGTATTGTATAAGCGCTTTTTCGCTGCTATCGAGGCATACAAAGGCATCGTCAAGCAGTAATTTATCGGCAAGGGTTACTTCGGGACCGTTCTCGGGTAAATCAAGCTCGGATATTCCCTCTTCGTTTTCCACGGTCAGGGAAATAGTGGGACGGCAGGCGCAGACCGCCTCGGTTGCCTCCTCAAGGCTGCATCCTACTGTTTTTGCAAGCTCTGTAAGCGTTGCTTCCCGTCCGTTCTTTTTTTCAAAAATGGAGGCGGCGGTGTTCAGCTTAAGAAACAGCTCCTTTAAATGTCTTGAGACCTTAACGGCACCGCCGTCTCTGAAAAGGCGTTTTATTTCGCCGAGCACCACAGGCACGGCATAGGTGGAAAAGCACAGACCTCTTGAAAAATCAAAGCCATTCGCCGCCTTAATCAGTCCGATACAGCCGCTCTGAAACAGGTCATCATATTCTATGCCCTTATCCGTAAATCTTCTGCAAAGGGAATGAACAAGCCGCAGATTATCGGTTATCAGGCTTTCTTTGCTTTTATGCTTTTGCATTTGTGCTGTATTTAGGCGCAATTCGCTTTAAAAGCGTAACCGTTGTTCCCCTTCCCACTCTTGAAGAAACCCTTACAGAATCGCTGAAGCTTTCCATAACCGCAAAGCCGAGTCCCGTGCGTTCTCCGCCAACGGTGGTAAAAAGGGGCTGCATAGCCAGCTCAACATTTTCTATTCCGCAGCCCTTATCCCTGATTTTTATTCTTACAGCACCCTCCTTAAGTATTTCTACAGTTATGTAAATCTTTCCTATAGTATCTTTATAAGCGTGTACGATACAGTTTGTTACGGCTTCTGAAACCGCAGTTTTTATATCATTTATTTCATCTATCGTGGGATCGAGCTGAGCGGCAAAGGCGGCAACCGCCGTCCTTGAAAAGCCTTCATTTACCGAACGAGAAAGAACGGTAAGTGAGAATTTGTTTATAACCTCCATTTTATTTCTCCCTTTCCTTGAGCTCTGCAAGCCGTTCTATGCCTGCAAGCCTCATAACCTTGTATATTTGCGGAGATGTACCGACTATACTCAAAGCCGCACCTGTTTTTAATAGATTTCTGTAACGACCGAGAACAAGCCCTATTCCAGAGCTGTCCATAAAGGTTATGTTCTCAAAATCCATCACAAGACGAGAAGGCATATTAAGATCTAAGGCATTATCTATTTCTTCCCTTATATATGCCGCACTGTGATGGTCAAGCTCACCCGAAAGCTTAGCCGTTACCGTTTCACTCTTAACCGTTATTTCAACCGGCATCAAATCACCTCTGTTTAAATTGCCAAGGACAAGCCTTTATATAATGATAATTGCTTTCTGCCAAAAAATGTGTCGCTGTAGCGTGTAAAATAAAGAGATTATTTGAAAAAATCGGTCACTTTTGCCCTTGCCTCGGCCGCAAGATAAAGAGAACCTGTTATTATGCAGGTATTCCCCTTTTTAACAGCTTTACGGATCGCATCATCAAGGCTTTCGGCGGATTCAACATTTTTGCAAAGCCTCCTTGCCCTCAGTGCAAGCTCCGAGGCTGTTAAAGCACGGCTGTTGTCGGTCACGGTAACGGTTATAATTTCCGATACCGCAGAAGAAAGTATCCTTAAAAATTCATCACAGTCCTTGTCTGTCATCATCCCTATTACAGCGGTTATATTCCCGCTTATGCAATTGAGAGCAGCTCTAAGTGCTTTTGCGGCACACGGATTATGCGCACCGTCTGCAATAATAAGAGGCTCCTTGCGCAAGACTTCAAGTCTTGCCGGAAATTTAACATTTAAAAGACCTGCCGAAACAGTCTTATATTTAATATCGGGGAAAGCCACCCTCACAGCCTCGATTGCGGTAACAGCATTATTTATTTGGTGTCTTCCGCCTAAGGGCACTTCATATTTTAAGCCCTTGTAAACAAACGAATTGCCGAAAATATCGCTTTTAAGTGTTATTAAATCAGCCTCATTAGGCAAAATCAATTGCTTCGATACAGCTTTAATTTTGTTTACCGCAGCCGGCTCCTGACCCATGCAGGCAACCACCTTATCTCCTATTATACCGCACTTTTCCGAAGTGATTTTTTCGATAGTATCACCGAGAAGGGCAGTATGGTCAAGCCCTATTTTTGTTATTACGGAAACAAGCTTGTTTTCAGGCG
Organism: uncultured Ruminococcus sp.; assembly: GCA_964385735.1. Lineage (GTDB taxonomy): Bacteria > Bacillota > Clostridia > Oscillospirales > Acutalibacteraceae > UBA737. The sequence goes on from CAYLQF010000049.1 coordinate 2,455, forward strand.
GCAGAGCATTTGTTGCATCAAGCCGACCTCCAAGACCGGTTTCGATAACCGCAGCGTCGCATTTTTCTCTTGAAAAATATAAAAATCCCATAACAGCTATAAGCTCGAATTCATTAAGGGCAAGCTTAGTTGAAAGAATCTCCTCGACGAGGGAGGAAACGGCATCCTCGGAAATAAATTCACCGTTTATTTGTATCCGCTCACGAAAATTTATTATATAGGGTGATATAAAAAGTCCGGTTTTAAAGCCGGCTTTTTTAAGCACAGAGGCGAGCATAGCACAAACCGACCCCTTGCCGTTTGTTCCGGCAACATGAATACTTTTAAAATCGTTTTGAGGATTGCCAAGCCTTTCAAGTGCGGCTTTTACCCTTTCAAGCCCCACCGGCAAAGCAAAATTTCCATTTTTATGTATTTGTTCAAGCGCAGCTGCATAATCCATTTTTCTCACCAAATTTTACCTGAATTTTAAACGCAAAGTAAAAATGCGGGTCTGCTTTAGGCAGACCCGCAAGGGTTACATATTTTCAAGCTCTCTTATGCTTTCCTCAAGCATCTTGATTTTATCCTCTGCCCTTTTAAGTCCCTGCCGTTGCTGCTCCACAACCTTTTCAGGGGCCTTTGCCATAAATCCCTGATTGTTAAGCTTTTTCTCAAAGAAAAGACGGTCCTCTTCGGCCTTTTTCAGGTCCTTGCTAAGGCGGGAAAGCTCAGCAGTTATATCGACAAGCTCTTTCATAGGCATATATACCGTTGCACAGTCGGTTACGACCCTAACCGCACCCGATGCCTCAAAGCTGTCACCCGTTTCAACCTGCGAGGCATAAGCAAGACGGCATATATATGCCTTGCCGCCTTCAAAGGTATTTTTAAATGCTGTTACTATGAACACATTTGCTTTTTTAGCAGGCGGAACATTCATTTCCGCTCTGCGATTTCTGATAGCCTTGATAACCTCCATTATACGCTCGAATTCGATTTCCTCGTCCTTAAAGTCAAGCTCTGTTTTAAACTCAGGCCAGCTTGATACCATAAGGGCATCACCCTTGTGCGGAAGAGCCTGCCAAATTTCTTCGGTTATAAACGGCATAAACGGATGAAGAAGGGAGAGAGTTCCGCTGAAAACATAAAGCAAAACACTGCGAGCGGTATCCTTTGAAGCATTATCATCACCGAAAAGCCTTGCCTTTGATATTTCGATATACCAATCGCAGAAAACATCCCAAATGAAATCATAAAGCTTTTGCACCGCAAGTCCCAGCTCAAAATTATCGAGATTATCGGTTACATCCTTTACAAGAGCGTTATACTTTGAAAGTATCCATTTATCCTCAAGCGCCAGCTCCTTACCGTCAATCGACAGCATTTCTTCGCTTTCAAGATTCATCATTATAAACCTTGCCGCATTCCATAGCTTGTTGGCAAAGTTTCTGCTTGACTCAACCCTCTCGGGAATATATCGCATATCATTGCCGGGGCTGTTACCGGTTGCAAGAGAAAATCTGAGTGCATCCGCACCGTACTGATCAATTACCTCAAGCGGGTCTACACCGTTACCCAACGATTTTGACATTTTTCTACCCTGACTGTCTCTTACAAGTCCGTGAATCAGGACTGTATTAAAGGGAACCTCGCCGGTTTGCTCTATGCCGGAGAACATCATTCGCATAACCCAAAACGGAATTATATCATAGCCCGTAACAAGGGTGTTTGTGGGATAATAATGCTTAAAATCTTCGGTCATCTCAGGCCAGCCGAGGGTCGAAAAGGGCCAAAGTGCAGAAGAAAACCATGTATCAAGCGTATCCGGATCCTGTTTTATATCGGTACTGCCGCAATGCGCACACTCAGTTATGTTATCTTCCTTTGAAACGGTTATTTCACCGCAGGACTCACAATACCACGCCGGTATTCTATGACCCCACCAGAGCTGGCGTGAGATACACCAATCCCTGATATTTTCAAGCCAATGAAAATATACCTTTTCAAAGCGCTTGGGAACAAATTTTGTTTCTTCCTTCTTTACCGCATCTATAGCAGGCTGTGCAAGAGGCTTCATTTTTACAAACCATTGCTTCGACACCCTCGGCTCAACGGTTGAGCCGCAACGGTAGCAGGTGCCTACATTGTGCGAATAATCTTCTATTTTAACAAGTGCACCCTCCGCCTTAAGATCCTCGACTATTGCTTTTCTTGCCTCATACCTGTCCATACCCGCATATTTAGGATAGTCCTCGGTTATTCTGGCATCGGGAGTCATAACATTTATAACCTCAAGCTTATGCCTTAAGCCTACCTCAAAATCGTTCGGGTCATGAGCGGGTGTTATTTTAACTACGCCGGTACCGAAATCGGATTCAACATAGCTGTCAGCTACAACGGGGATTTCACGGTGAACTATCGGCAAAATAAGCGTTTTGCCCACCATATCCTTATACCGCTCATCATCGGGATTTACCGCAACCGCAGTATCTCCCAGCAGGGTTTCGGGTCGGGTAGTTGCAAGCTCCAAATATCCACTGCCGTCCTTAAAGGGATAACGCAAATGCCAAAAATGACCTGCCTGCTCCTCATATTCCACCTCGGCATCGGAAATAGATGTAAGACAGTGCGGACACCAGTTTATTATACGCTCGCCTCTATATATAAGTCCCTTATTGTAAAGCCTTTCAAAGACCTCTCTTACCGCCTTTGAGCAGCCGTCATCAAGAGTAAAGCGTTCTCTTTCCCAATCGCACGAGGAGCCCAGCTTTTTGAGCTGCTCTATAATTCTTCCACCGTACTGCTTTTTCCACGCCCATGCACGCTCCAAAAAGCCGTCTCTTCCTATATCGTCCTTAGTAATACCCTCTTTGCGCATTGCCTCGACTATTTTAGCCTCGGTTGCTATTGAAGCATGGTCGGTACCGGGGACCCAAAGAGTATCATAGCCCTGCATACGCTTAAATCTGATAAGGATATCCTGAAGGGTATTGTCGAGAGCATGACCCATATGAAGCTGACCGGTTATATTCGGAGGCGGAATAACTATTGTATAGGTTTCCTTGCCCCCCTCACATTTTGCATGGAAATATCTGCCATTCAGCCACATTTTATAAATGCGATCCTCAACCTCTTTCGGATCATATTGCTTCGCAAGCTCTTTATTCATAAAGCTCTCCTCCGTAATTTACACAATTTTACAGAATAATTCGATTTAAAACGCACAACCTATCTATGTCAGCCCTGAACAAAAGGCGTTTGCGATTCGGGCAGACAGCCGCCCGAGCTTCTTTGATTTATTCAAGGTTCTTCGGACGGTTTTTATTTTTAAAGCTCGATTGCAGATTGCTTTGCGCCCGACTGCTTAAAGCTTCCCGCCGCCGGCAGGTTTTTAGTGCGGTAACGGTGATCGTTTTCAAGACTGCCCTGCTCATAAGGCAAAGCCGTCAGCACACGCTGGCCCTTCTTTTGTGTCATAACTGCTATTCCGCCGTTATTCCTCGTTGTCTTTTGCGGTATGCTTGCGGTATTCACAATAAGCATTCTTCCGTTTGTTGAGGTTAAAACAAGCTCACAATCATCCTCAAAATACATAGCAGTATGCAGAGCATACTTATCGCAGTAAGCCGAAATAAGCTTTTTTCGATTGGTTTTTGTTTGATATGAGGAAAGCGGTACCTTCGCTATTCTTCCGTTATCGAAAACAAAAATCATAAAGCCCTTATAATTTGAGGTTGAAGCCATGTAAACCGATGCTTCCCCCTCGTCAAAGCCCAGCCTTCCGGCGACAAAATCACCGAGCTGACTGGCTTTACCGTCTGAAAATTCGGAAACCCTGCTTTTATAAACGGTTGCCCTGTTTGTAAAGAATAACAGCTCACTGGCGTTTGTCGACTCAACTGTCTGAAGGATACTGTCTCCCTCTTTAAGCTTCTGTTCTCCGCTCATTCTGAGTGATTGCGGCGTTATTTTTTTGAAATAACCGTCATTGGTGAAGAAAAGCGTAACGGGAGAATCGTCAATTTCTTCGGCTTCCTCCGAAAACGCCTCAGTTTCAGCAGAAACAAGCTTGGTTTTTCTGTCCCTACCGTATTTCTTAATAACCTCGTTCAGCTCGGACACTATTATTTTGAGAATTTTAGACCTCGATTTTAAAATTTCCTGCATCTGCGCTATCTCTTTTTCGAGGTCTGCAATATCCTCAAGTCGTTTGAGGATATATTCACGATTTAAATGTCTGAGCTTTATTTCGGCAACATATTCCGCCTGAAGCTCATCTATACCGAAGCCTATCATAAGGTTGGGTACAACCTCTTTTTCCTCTTCGGTTTCCCTTACGATTTTTATAGCCTTATCGATATCGAGAAGTATCCTCTGCATACCGTGCAAAAGATGCAAACGGCTGCTTGCCTTGCCGAGTCTGAAATAAACCCGTCTTCTTACACACTCTTCCCTGAAGGCTACCCATTCGGAAATAATTTCCTTAACGCCCATAACCTTTGGACTGCCGGCTATCAAAATATTGAAATTGCAGGCGAAATTATCCTGAAGAGGTGTTGCTTTGTAAAGCTTTTTCATAAGACGATCAGGATCTGTTCCACGCTTTAGATCGATGGTTATTTTAAGACCGTCAAGGTCGGTTTCATCCCTTATATCGCTTATTTCGGTTATCTTTTTCGCCTTTACAAGCTCTACAACCCTTTCTATAATCTGTTCGCTGGTTGCAGTCGGCGGAATTTCTGTTATATCTATACAGTTTTGAGCCTTATCATAGGAATATACTCCCCTGATTTTAAAGCTGCCTCTACCCGTTTCGTAAATTTTCTCGGTTTCGGCTCTGTTATACAAAAGCTCTCCGCCTATGGGAAAATCAGGCGCAATAAGGGTATCGGCAACATTTATGTCATTATCCTTAATATACGCTATGGTCGTTTCGCAAACCTCTTTTAAATTAAAAGAGCATATAGAGCTTGCCATACCTGCGGCTATGCCCATATTAGAATTCACAAGCACCGTCGGGAAGGTTACCGGAAAAAGCACAGGCTCTTTTTTGGTTGCATCGTAATTATCAACAAAGTCTACCGTATCCTTGTCTATATCGGCAAAAAGCTCTGCGGATATCGGAGCAAGCTTTGCCTCGGTATATCTTGCGGCAGCACATTGCATATCTCTTGAATATGCCTTTCCGAACGAGCCCTTTGATGCAACAAACGGATGGAGCAGAGCGGCATTACCCTCTGAAAGCCTTACCATTGTGTCATAAATGGCAGCGTCGCCGTGTGGATTAAGACGCATGGTCTGTCCCACTATGTTTGCCGATTTCGTTGTGGGCCCGTTTAAAAGCCCCATTTCGTACATCGTATAAAGCAGCTTCCTGTGCGAAGGCTTAAAGCCGTCTATCTCGGGAATTGCACGGGAAACTATTATACTCATAGCATAAGGCATAAAGTTGGTTCTCAGCGTTTCGGTAACAGGACTGTCAACTACCGTTCCCGCTCCCGCAATATACGCATTTGTCGCAGCCTTGTGTTTTTTTTGTTGCTCTTCCTTTTTCTTTTTTGAAGCCAAAAGCCCTTTCTCCTTCTTTATGAAATATCGGCATCCTCAAGATAAAGATAACCGTTTTCCGAAATATAGTCCTTTCTTCCGATAAGGTTATCTCCGAGCAGAAGCTCAAACATCTCGGAGGTTTGCTCGGCATCCTCGGGAAGCACCTTTATAAGGCGCCTCGTTTCGGGATTCATAGTGGTAAGATTCATCATATCGGGCTGGTTTTCACCGAGTCCCTTAGAACGCTGAATCGTATGCTTTTCCTTGCCTATCCTTTCGAGAATTTCCTTTTTTTCGTTCTCATCATAAGCGAAATAGGTCATATCCTTGGTTCCGATTTCGTAAAGCGGAGTTTCGGCTATAAAAACTCTGCCCTCGTTTATGAGAGTCGGCATAAGCCTGTAAATCATCGTAAGAATAAGCGTCCTGATATGAAAGCCGTCAACATCGGCATCGGTACATATTATAACCTTATTCCATCTTAAATTTGAAATATCGAAGTTCGAAAGACCTTTATTTGCCTTTGATTTGACCTCAACTCCGCAGCCTAAAACCTTAAGAAGATCGATTATTACATCGCTTTTGAATATTTTATCGTACTCTGCCTTAAGGCAGTTGAGAATTTTTCCTCTGACAGGCATTATTGCCTGAAAGGCAGCATCTCTTGCAAGCTTACAGGAGCCGAGAGCGGAATCGCCCTCAACTATATAAAGCTCCCTTTCGTTAACATCCCTGCTTCTGCAATCGACAAACTTTTGAACCCTGTCCGCTATGGAATTACCGACCGAAAGCGTCTTTTTAAGATTTATTCTTTCTCTTTCGCTGCGTTCCCTGCTTCGCTTGTTAACAAGCACCTGATCGGCAATTTTATCGGCATCTGCCTTATTTTCTATAAAATATATCTCCAGCTGATGGCGCAAAAATTCCGTCATAGCTTCGCATATAAATTTATTGGTTATCGATTTTTTGGTTTGATTTTCATATGAGGTTAAGGTTGAAAACGACGATATAACAAGCACCGTACACTCTTCAACATCTGAAAATGTGATTTTGCTCTCACCCGACTTATATTTCCCCGACTGCTTAATATAAGCATCTATTTGAGAAACAAAGGCGCTTCTCACAGCCTTTTCGGGTGCGCCGCCGTATTCAAGCCAGCTTGAATTATGATAATATTCCTTTAATGTTTTAATATTCGAAAAGCAGAGTGCCGCATTTATTTTAACCTTGTATTCTGGCTTATCAGCTCTGTCTCTACCCTTGCGTTCGGTATGCCAGAGCTGAACCGGAGTCAGCCTGTCCTCTCCGACAAATTCCGAAACATAATCGGCTATACCGTTATTATAAACTATTTCGGTTTGCAAAAGCCTTGCGCCCTGCTGCTGCTTAAAAACGAAAAGCAAGCCGTCGTTTACAACCGCCTGACGCTTTAGTGTATCAAGGAAATATTCGGGCGGAATTTTTATATCGGTAAAAACATCTATATCGGGGCGCCATTTTATTCTCGTTCCCGTATCCTTACCGGAATACTCCTCCTTTTTTAGACCGCCCACATTGTAGCCTTTTTCAAAATGCAGGTTGTATTTGTAGCCGTCTCTTTTTATTTCAACATCCATATACTCGGAGGAATACTGCGTTGAGCAAAGACCGAGACCGTTAAGGCCTACCGAAAACTCGTAGTTATCCCCTTCGTTTGTATTATATTTTCCGCCGGCGTAAAGCTCACAGAAAAGCAGCTCCCAATTATAGCATTTTTCATTATTGTTATAATCAACCGGCGCACCTCTGCCAAAGTCCTGAACCTCTATCGAATTGTCCGAATAAAGAGTAACGACTATTTTTTTGCCGTAGCCTTCTCTTGCTTCGTCTATCGAATTCGATACTATTTCAAATGCCGAATGCTCGCAACCGTCAATACCGTCCGACCCGAAAATAACACCGGGGCGTTTTCTTACTCTGTCCGGACCTTCAAGCTTTTTAATACTTTCATTACCGTAATCGGTGTTTTTCTTAGCCAACTGATACTTCCCTTTCAAAAATATTGATATGCCTACGCTTTTATTTCAATTCCATAATATAAAGCATATTATACACCACATCTTGTATTTTAGTCAAGTGTTGATAACAAACTCATATAACAAATCCGCAGGGTAAACAGACCTTAAAGCCATACCCTGCGGATAAATCAAAATTCGAAAATCAATCTATATTTATATACGGTGCCGGATCAACATTTTTACCGTTTACCTTAACCTCAAAATGCAGGTGATTACCGGTAGAATTTCCCGTCGAACCCACAAGTGCTATAACATCACCCGCAGAAACCGTTTCGCCCTTTGAGCAGCAAAGGGACGAGGCGTGGCCGTACCTTGTTACTATGCCGTTCCCGTGGTCTATATCAACACAATATCCGTAGCCGCTCTTCCAGCCGGAATATGTGACCGTTCCCGAAGCAACGGCGAAAATGCTTGTCCCCTTAGGTGCACAGAGATCCACACCCTTGTGAGATCTGCCGTCTCCGTAATAAGCGGAAACCTTAAAGCTGCCTTTCGGAAGAGGCACAATAAAGCCGGAGCTTTTAGCGGCGATTTTCTGTTCACTGGTTGCAGTGCTTTTAGCCGTTCCAACCTTAACAATCCGCTCAACAGGCTGAGCAATAACCTCATCGGAGACAGTTACACTCTCCACAGCCTCGCCGTTCAGATAGGTTACGGTAGCAACCGTTCTTCTGAGACCCTTGCTTCCCGCTTGAATAACCTTACTTTCTCCACGAACCATATCCGAGGCCTGAATATTAACTGTTTTGTTTGCAATCTCGGTGTCTGTTGTAACCGTTGCAACTGTTTTTACGGGAACTGCGGATATAAGCTCCTTTGCGTAATCTATACTGTCAAAACCGTTTTGAACATAATAGCCCTTTTGAATTTCTACCTTATTCGTATACTCACATACCTCTTCATTACCGAGCATTTTAAAGCTATCCTTATACTGTAAGGCAAACGACTCTATTTCAGCCTCCGCAACACAGGCAACAGCCTTAGAGTCTATCCTTACCTCATAGCCCTCAACTATAGTTTCTGTATATTCGATTATGGCATCGGCAACCTCTGTATCACTGCTTATGCTGTTATCAAGAACAACCGCAACAGCATACTCCGGCTCCTCAACAGCACGCTCGATTTCCACACCGTAAGAGCTCACCTTAGCTTTAACTATACCTACCGCAGTATCAAATTGCGATTTATCCTTAACGGTTGCTATCACCCTTCCGCCGTAATTAACCCTGTAAGCAACCCTTACTCCGGAAGCACCGAGTCCTACCAAAACGGCAAAGGCCGAAGCCACAAAGAATGCGCACACCTTATACGATTTTTTAAGATTTTTAAGCTTATCAAACAAAGCGGTCGCCGAGCTTACGGCAAATTCGACCGTTTTTTTGAATTCCATAGGTTGCAGCTCCTTAAAATAAAAATTACAAGTTTGTAACACTATTATACCAAAAGATTACAAAATTGCAACCTTTT
>CAYLQF010000050.1:0-11478 GCA_964385735.1 uncultured Ruminococcus sp.
ATGTACTACCTCAAGCTCCACCACCTCGTTGACGATAAGATTCACGCCCGTTCCACCGGCCCGTACTCGCTCGTTACTCAGCAGCCCCTCGGCGGTAAGGCGCAGTTCGGCGGTCAGCGTTTCGGAGAAATGGAGGTTTGGGCACTTGAGGCTTACGGTGCCGCTTATACCCTTCAGGAAATACTTACCGTAAAGTCAGATGATGTCGTAGGAAGAGTTAAGACCTATGAGGCTATAGTAAAGGGTCAAAATGTTCCTAAGGCAGGAGTACCGGAATCGTTCAAGGTTCTTATAAAGGAGCTTCAGTCTCTCGGTCTTGATGTTAAAGTTCTTGATAAAGACAATAATGAAATTCAGCTTAAGCAAAGCTTTGATGATGACGATGATATAGGTCTTTCCATCCCGATAGTTCAGGACGATTATAATCCCGATACTCTTGAAGCAGGAGACCTTGAGGGCTTTGGACTTGAAGATGAAAACGGCGATGCCATTGCGCTTGATAATGACGATCAGGCCGATATGCTCGGCGACGAATAATTAAGGAGGGCAACAATTATGACTATTGATAACGAAAAAGAGTTTGAATTTGAATCAATAAAAATAGGTCTTGCTTCTCCCGAACAAATAAGAAGCTGGTCTCACGGCGAGGTAACAAAGCCGGAGACAATAAACTACCGTACCCTGAAGCCCGAAACAGGCGGTCTCTTTTGCGAGCGCATATTCGGGCCTCAGAAGGATTGGGAATGTCACTGCGGAAAGTATAAGCGAATTCGCTATAAAGGTAAGGTCTGCGAGCGCTGCGGCGTTGAGGTAACAAGGTCGAAGGTAAGAAGAGAGCGTATGGGCTCGATAGAGCTTGCGGCTCCCGTGTCGCATATATGGTATTTCAAGACTATTCCTTCAAGAATGGGCTTGGTGCTTGACATTTCACCCAAGGCGTTAGAGCAGGTGCTGTATTTTTCACAGTATATCGTTACAGACCCCGGTACCACTCCTCTTGAGAAAAAACAGCTTCTCAACGAAAAAACCTATAGGGATATGCGTGAGAAGTATGAAAATGATTTCGAGGCAGGTATGGGCGCAGAGGCAATAAAGAAGCTTCTCTGCGAGATAGATCTTGAGCAAACCTGTGCGGATTTAAGAACAGAGCTTGAAGAAGCGGCAGGACAGAAGCGGGTAAGAATTTTAAAGCGTCTTGAGGTTTTAGAAGCTTTCCGTCAGTCCGGTAATCGTCCTGAATGGATGATACTTGATGTAATTCCGGTAATTCCGCCCGATCTTCGCCCTATGGTTCAGCTTGACGGCGGCCGTTTTGCAACAAGCGATTTGAACGACCTCTACCGCAGAGTTATAAACCGCAATAACCGTCTTAAGAGACTTCTTGAACTCGGAGCACCCGATATAATAGTCAGAAATGAAAAGCGTATGCTCCAAGAGGCTGTTGATGCGCTTATTGACAACGGCAGAAGAGGAAAGCCCGTAACCGGTCCCAACAACCGTGCGCTTAAGTCCCTTTCCGATATGCTTAAGGGTAAGCAGGGTCGTTTCCGTCAGAACCTTCTCGGAAAGCGAGTGGATTATTCCGGTCGTTCTGTTATAGTTGTCGGCCCTGAGCTTCAGATGTATCAGTGCGGACTTCCTAAAGAAATGGCACTTGAGCTTTTCAAGCCGTTTGTTATGAAACGCCTTGTTGAAACAAAGGCAGTAACAAATATCAAATCCGCAAGGAAAATGGTCGACAGGGCTTCTGCCGAGGTTTGGGATGCACTTGAGCTTGTTATTAAAGAGCATCCGGTTCTTTTAAACCGTGCTCCTACACTTCACAGACTCGGTATACAGGCATTTGAGCCTGTCCTTGTCGAAGGTAAGGCACTTAAGCTTCACCCGCTTGTTTGTACCGCTTACAATGCCGACTTCGACGGTGACCAGATGGCTGTCCATGTACCGCTTTCGGCAGAGGCTCAGGCAGAGGCTAAATTCCTTATGCTTGCCGCCAATAATCTGCTTAAGCCTTCGGACGGTAAGCCGGTTGCTGTTCCTACACAGGATATGGTTTTAGGCTCTTATTACCTTACAATTGTTAAGTCCGAGGAAATCGGCGCAAATAAGGTGTTCAGGGATAAGGACGAGGCCATAATGGCTTATAACGACGGTATAGTCGGGCTTCATGCGCCGATTCGTGTCCGTATGACCGACACCGACGGTAGCAGCGCACTTGTTTGGTGTACGGTAGGCTTTATCATTTTCAATGAGTCTATTCCTCAGGATTTGGGCTTTGTAGACCGCAGTGATCCTGCTCATAGGTTTGATCTTGAATGGAGCTTTACCGTAAAGGACTCCTCAAAGAATTGGGTAGACTCAAATGACGATATTATACAGAACAAGGTCGGTAAAAAGCAGCTCGGTAAGATAATAGATCACTGTATCGACCTTCACGGAACAAGCCGTTCCGCTATAGTTCTTGATAAAATCAAGGCAACGGGCTTTAAGTATTCAACTAAGGGCGCTATAACGGTTGCCGTTATAGATGCTGTTATTCCTCCGGCCAAGAAGGAAATACTCAAGGAAGCCGAAAAGCATATAGATGAAGTGAGCAAGCTTTACAGAAGAGGTCTTATAAGCAACGAAGAGCGCAGCCGACATGTTATAGAGATATGGAATAAGGCTACCGAGGATGTTGCCGATGCTCTTAAGGGCAATCTTGATGAATTTAACCCCATTTATATGATGGCGGATTCAGGCGCCCGTGGTTCTATGAGCCAGATAAGACAGCTTGCCGGTATGCGTGGACTTATAGCCAATACCGCAGGTAAGGTTATAGAGGTTCCTATCCGTGCCAACTATCGTGAGGGTCTTAACATTCTTGAATACTTCATTTCATCTCGTGGTGCCCGTAAGGGACTTGCCGATACAGCTTTGCGTACTGCCGACTCCGGTTACCTTACTCGTAGGCTTGTAGATGTTTCGCAGGATGTAATCGTTCGTGAGCTTGACTGCGGAACTACCGAGGGTCTTACCGTATTCGACATTAAGGACGGTAATCATATGCTTGAAACGCTTGAAGAGCGTCTCGTCGGAAGATACCTTCTTAATCCCGCAGTTGACCCAAATACCGGTGAGGTAATTTGCGATAACGAGCATATGATGACCAAAGCCGATGCCAAGCGTATTGTTGATGCCGGTATAGATAAGATAGAAATACGCTCTATTCTTACCTGTCACAGCCATCACGGTGTGTGCCAGAAGTGCTACGGTTCAAATCTTGCAACCAATAAGCCCGTAACAATAGGTGAAGCAGTAGGTATAGTGGCAGCTCAGTCTATCGGTGAGCCCGGTACACAGCTTACAATGCGTACCTTCCATACAGGCGGTGTTGCGTCAACCGAGGATATTACACAGGGTCTTCCCCGTGTTGAAGAGCTTTTCGAGGCTCGCAGACCGAAGCATAGCGGCCTTATTGCCAAGATTTCCGGTAGAGTTCGCCTTACAGAGGAAAAGAAGAGCAATATTATTGTTATCAACAATGAGGAAACGATGGAGGAGGAAAAGGTTACCATACCCTACGGTGCTCATATCCTCGTTGCAGACGGTAGCTATGTAAACGCAGGCGATATGCTTATTCCTGGCGCTAAATATCCGCAGGATATCTTAGAGGCACAGGGACCCGAAGCAGTTCAGGAATACATTATTGCCGAAATTCAGAATGCATACCGTACACAGGGTGTTGATATCAACGATAAGCATATCGAAATAATTATTCGTCAGATGATGAGAAAGCTTCGTGTAACCGATCCCGGCTCAACAGAGCTTCTTCAGAATGTAAGCTATGAGTATAAAGAAATTGCCGAGGCTAACAAAAAGGTTGACGAAAAGCTTGCAGCGGGCGAGGAGGGTCTTACCCATGCAACCTATAAGGCTACCTTGCTCGGTATAACAAAGGCATCGCTTGCAACCGAATCCTTCCTTTCTGCTGCTTCCTTCCAGGAAACCACAAGAGTTCTTACCGAAGCCGCAATAAAGGGCAAGGTAGATCCGCTGTTCGGTCTTAAAGAAAATGTCATTATCGGTAAGCTTGTTCCTGCCGGAACGGGTATGAAATGCCCCGAAATAAATCCGGAGGAGCCGATTGATGACCATTGTGCTTGCGAAGAGTGCGTAGAAGGCTGCGAGCACGAAGGTGAAGAAAACGAACAGGCAGTTTAATCAAAATTTCCTGCGGCGGTTATAAGCCTGCTGCAGGAAAAATATGTGTGATATAAAAGATTAAAAATTTCTTGATTTTTTGTCGCATATATGATATCATAGTTTTGTTAATGAGTTGAAAGGAGTGACAACGATGAAGGAAGGTATTCATCCGCAATATGATAAGGTAACTATCAAATGTGCATGCGGTGCAGAATTTGAAACCCGTTCCACAAAGAAGGACATCCGTTTGGATATTTGCTCTAAATGTCATCCGTTCTTTACAGGTAAGCAGAAGCTTGTTGACACCGGTGGACGTGTTGACAGATTTAAAAAGCGCTTCGGTATGGAAGATAAATAATTTACCTATTTCCGCAGCGGCCTGTCGGGCTGCTGCGGTTTGCTTTTTATGTAACGAGGTGAGCTTATTTGGATAAATATATAACGATTCTTGAGCCTTCATCAGGCGAGTACAGCGAAAAAAGATCGAAATTTATAGCAGCACTTTATCCGTGTAAAAGCGAAGCCGAGGCCGTAGAAATAATAGCCGCAGCTAAAACGAAATATTTTGATGCAAGACATAATGCTTACGCATACATTTTGAAAAACGGCTTGAAAAAGCTTTCGGATGACGGTGAGCCTCACGGTACTGCCGGAAAGCCTATACTTGACATTTTGCAGGGCAGCGGTATTGTAGATGCCGTGCTTGTGGTAACAAGATATTTCGGCGGTGTTTTACTCGGAACAGGCGGACTTGTCAGAGCATATTCGGCGGCGGCAAGAGAGGCGGTTGAAAATGCTGTCAGGGTTGAGATGTGCCCGTCAGATGTTCTGTCAATCGAATGTGATTATACTTATTATCAAAAATTACTTTCTGTTGCAGCCGCAAACGGCGGTGAGATTGAGGCTACTGCTTTTACCGATAAGGTTAGGCTGCTTCTAAGAGTAAAAAAAGAGCACAGTCAAAAATTCAAGCACGAGCTGACCGAGGCTTTTTCCTCAAAGCTTGTCGCAAAAGACGAAAAAAGTGGCTTTTTCCCTTATTTTTTAAAAAAATAGAGGATTTTTATCCTTTTTGCATTATATTATATATAGTAAGCTGTAGAGTGTAATTTTTGGGGGGCGGCGTATGGAAAATATTAGGCAACACAGCGAAAAAACAGAACAACAGATTCTTTCCGAGTATGCGGCGTTAAGCTCAAAAACCTTGGGCAGAAGAATATTTGAGGCTCCCTGTGAGCTGAGAACCGAATATCAGCGTGATAGGGACCGTGTTATTCATTGCAAGGCGTTTCGCCGCCTTAAGCATAAAACACAGGTTTTTCTGTCGCCCGAGCTCGATCATTACCGCACCCGTCTTACACATACCCTTGAGGTTTCGCAAATAGCTCGAACTGTTGCAAGGGCATTAAGACTTAACGAGGATTTAACCGAGGCTATCGCTTTGGCTCACGACCTTGGGCATACTCCCTTCGGTCATGCGGGAGAAAGAGCTTTAAATGACCTTTCTGAGGCAGGCTTTACCCATTATGAGCAGAGCGTAAGGGTATGTGAAAAGCTTGAAAAAAACGGCAAGGGCCTTAATCTTACTTATGAGGTGCTTGACGGTGTACTCCGTCATACAAGGGGCGAATGGGCCTCTACAGCCGAAGGCAGGGTAGTAAGAATAAGCGACCGTATCGCATACATAAATCACGATATCGACGATGCTGTCAGAGCAGGAGTTTTAGCTGCCGAGGATATTCCATGTGAAATAACGGCTTATCTCGGAGCCACAAAAAGCGAACGCATAAATACGCTTGTTACTTCGCTTGTTAATAATAGCGAGGGTAAGGATATTAAAATGGATGCGGTAACTGATAAGTATTATCAGCAGCTACACGGCTTTCTTTTTGAATATGTTTACTTAAATCCTGTTGCAAAATCGGAGGAAAATAAAGTTTTTGGCTTAATTGAGGGACTGTTTTCCTATTTTAAAAAAAATCCGGAAAAGCTTCCCGATGAATATCGTTATATTTGCAATGAAGAGGGAATTGATAGGGCGGTAAGCGATTATATAGCCGGAATGACGGACCATTTTGCCGTTACGGCATATTCTGATATTTATATACCTAAATTTTGGAAGCTTTAAAAAGGAGGCGCATTTATGCCGATACCTGAGGGTGTTATAAGCGAAATCAAATACCGTAATGATATTGAATCGGTAATAGCGCCTTATGTAAATCTTAAAAGAAGAGGCAAAAATTTAGTTGGACTTTGTCCGTTTCATAACGAAAAAACCCCCTCATTTACCGTTTATCCGGAGAGCGGCTCCTTTTACTGCTTCGGCTGCGGCAAGGGAGGAGATATTTTTACCTTTACGAGCCTTGTTGAAAATTTGGATTATATTGAGGCGGTAAAGCTTCTTGCGGAACGCAGCGGAGTTATTCTCCCGCAAGACGGATACGATAATTCTATGCAGCGTCTTAAAGAGGCAATATATGAAATCAACAGAGAAACGGCAAAATTTTATCATTCATATCTTATGTCTAAGGACGGTAAATGGGCACTCGATTATCTTACCGGCAGGGGGCTTGCCCTTAAAACCATAGCTCATTTCGGGCTTGGCGCCGCACCCGACTCATCGTGGGATGCATTGCTTAGACATTTAAAGGCCAAGGGATTTACAGAAGCAGATATGGAAGCCGCAAATGTTATTGTTAAGGGTAGAAACGGCGGATATTATGACCGCTTCAGAAAACGAGTAATGTTCCCGATAATAAATATAAGGGGCAGAGTGATAGGCTTTAGCGGCAGAGCTATGCCTGATGATGATAAAGCAACCGCAAAATATGTAAACACCTCCGACACCTTAGTTTATAAGAAAAGCGAAAATCTTTTTGCGATGAACTTTGCGAAAAACTTTTGTGCCGAAAGGATAATTCTTGTTGAGGGTAATATGGATGTTATATCCCTGCATCAATCCGGCTTTGAAAATACCGTTGCCGCTCTCGGAACTTCCTTTACCTCTGAGCAGGCAAAGCTGATATCGAGATACACAAAGGAGATAGTTTTAACTCTTGATTCGGATGCGGCAGGGCAAAAGGCGGTAAAGCGGGCAGGGGATATATTGAAAAGCACAGGGCTTAATGTCAGAGTTATAACCGTGCCGGACGGTAAGGATCCTGATGAATTTATAAAAAAACACGGTTCAGCAAGATTTTCAGCCATACTTGAAGGTGCTGTAAGCGAAATAGAATATAAGCTGCTTATTGCATCAAAGGGCATAGATATTGAAACGAGCGACGGTAAGCTGAAGTATCTTGCGATAGCGGCGGAAATTATAGCCGCATCACCCGATATTATGGAGAGGGATATTTATATAAGCCGTCTTTCCGAAAAATGCGGAGTTTCCAAAACCGCTCTTCAAGCAAGGGTTGAAGAAATAAGGAAAAAATATAAAAAAAGTGCTTATAACAAGGAAATATCAAGTGTTATTAAGCCTAAATACGATTCGGGCGATATAAACCCCGAAAGGCGTTTATATCCTGCGGCGTGTGCAGCGGAGGAAGCTGTTATAGCCGTTCTTATGCAGCATCCCGATTTTTATGAGGCTGCGGTAAACAGCCTGAAGCCAAGCGATATGCTCACCGACCTGAATAAACGAATATACACCGAGATAATAAAAGTAATCTCGTCAGGCGAAAATCTTGATATTTCAAGCTTTTCACAGCAGCTTACTCCGTCCGAGCTTGGATATGTTGTTATGCTTTCCAACAGCAAAAGGGCCGATAAAAACCCGCTTGTAGTATTAAAGGACAGCATAAGGGTAATATTAGATGAGGGTGTAAGAAAAACAGCATCGGCTGCTAATGATATATCGGATGAAGCATGGAAGGAAAATTTCCAAAAACTTATAAAGAACAAACAGAAGGGGAACAAATAGTATGAAAAACAAAAAGGATTTAAAGCTTGACGGAATGGAAAATACGGAATTTTCCGCAGAAGAAACGGAAAACGAAACAAAGGCTTCCATTGACGATATCGAAAATGCACCCGATGACCTTGATGAGCTTTTTTCAGAGCCTCCGATACTTGATATTGATTTTGATGAGGAGCCGAGCGATGATGACCTGAAGCTTGAAGAGATGGACATAGACCATCTTGAGGACGAGCTTTCTATGGACAGTCTTTCTCTTGACGATCCGGTTAAGGTTTATCTGAGGGAAATAGGCAGAGTACCGCTTCTTTCTTCTGATGAGGAAATAAAGCTTGCCGTTAAGATAAGCGAGGGCGATGAGAGCGCTAAGAAACGACTTACAGAGGCAAATTTAAGACTTGTTGTAAGCATTGCCAAGAAGTATGTCGGAAGAGGGATGTATTTTCTCGATCTTATTCAGGAGGGCAATGTTGGTCTGATTAAGGCTGTTGATAAATTCGATTATACCAAGGGCTTTAAATTTTCAACCTATGCAACATGGTGGATAAGGCAGGCAATAACAAGAGCAATTGCAGATCAGGCAAGAACTATAAGAATTCCGGTTCATATGGTAGAGACCATCAACCGTCTTAAAAAGGTTCAAAGTCAGCTGCTTCACGAAAACGGTTATGAGCCGAGCGAGGAGCTGATAGCCGAAAAAATGGATCTTCCCGTTGAAAGAGTCAGGGAAATTATGAGGGTGGCTCAAGAGCCTGTTTCAATGGAAACACCTATAGGTCCCGAGGAGGATTCAAGACTTATGGATTTCATCAGAGATGAGGAGGCTCTTGCTCCCGATGATGCCGCTCTTAAAACTATAACGAATGAGGACATCGACAGCGTCCTTCATACTCTTACTCCCCGTGAGGAGGCGGTTATTCGTTTGCGCTTCGGTCTTAAGGACGGTCGCTGTCATACCCTTGAGGAGGTAGGGACCGAATTTAATGTAACGAGGGAGCGTATAAGGCAGATAGAGGCAAAGGCTTTAAGGAAATTGCGTCATCCCGTAAGAAGCAACAGATTTAAGGACAGATAAAATATTATTCGGAGGAATAACCTGAATGGAATTTACATATAAAACTAAAGGGGTTTGTTCCGTCAGTATAGATATCACAGTTGAAAACGATATAGTTGAGGATGTTGTGTATCACGGCGGGTGCAACGGCAATCTAAACGGAATAAGAAGCCTTGTAAGAGGTATGCGGGTGGATGAGGTTATAAAAAAGCTTGAAGGCGTAAAATGCGGCTTTAAGCCGACCTCCTGTCCGGACCAGCTGGCGAGGGCGCTAAAGGAATATAAACAGCAACATTGACTGACCCTGATGTCAGACAGAGGGTGAAAAAATGTGTATAGACAGTGATATGAAAATAGCGGGGGATAAGCCCTCGCAGAATATGAAAAAACAGGGTGAAGCCTTCAATCCCAATAAGCCTGATCCGGCTGCAAAGGAAAAGGCAATGCTCGTCGGCAAGCGTGTTGCGGATAGCTTTGCCGAGGATGCGGCAAGCTCGGATATAGGTGATATGGAAAACACAAGCGAGGAGCTTGTTATGCAGCGTCGCCTTTTGCTTTCCTTTACCGCAACTGCGGGATTTGAGGAATATATAGCAGACGATGCTCTTGCCGGCTTTGCGCAGAAAAGCTTTCTGGATACTCTTAAGAAAAAGGATCCCGAGCTTTACAGATCCTCATCCGATACGGGTGCCTTCTCGTTTTATTATCTTGCTTATCGCAGGGGGTCCGAGGTTGAACGCAGAGTAGGTCAAACCTTTGCTATGCTATGCTCTCATGACGGAGACCCTATTTATCAGGAAATGGGCGAAGCCCTTTACTGTTGGTTTTTGTCTGAGGTTCGTAAGATAATCTCAGAATACTTTTAATCTGATAAATAATAACATAATCAAAACCGTTCCTTTCATAACATTGATAGTGAAAGGAATGGTTTTTTTATGCCCCGTATATATTTGAGCCCCTCAACGCAGGAATTTAATCCCTATATTATAGGCGGAAACGAAGAATACTATATGAATTTAATAGCAGATGCAATGGAGCCTTATCTTTATGCTTCGGGTATTGATTTTACACGAAACACTCCCGATATGACTGCGGCATCATCAATAGCGGCATCAAATTCGGGATATTACGATTTTCATCTTGCACTTCATTCAAACGCAACTGCTTCGGGTGACGGTAGAGCAAGAGGAGGTGAGGTTTATTATTATCCCACAAGTGCAAACGGCGCAAGAGCGGCAGAGATTTTTGCAAATAACCTTGGTTTTATTTATCCCGTAGAAAACGGAGTAAAGACCGTGCCTACAACAACTATCGGAGAGGTTCGCCGAACAAGAGCTCCTGCAATACTTGTTGAAATTGCTTATCACGACAATGCGCTGGATGCGGCGTGGATAAGAGATAATATCGATTTAATAGCGAGAAATATGGTGCTTTCTCTGACGGATTATTTCGGTATTCCCTTCAAAACGCCGAATTCATAATCCGTTACTTTTTACTTATTACTTTCCAAAGCCCCAAGAACTTTTTGAGGTAAGAGTGAAGAGGTAATAAGTAAGAAGTAAGCCCCAAGAACTTATCGTCCTTGGGGCTTTAGGATAGACACTCAAAATGGAACCGGTCTAAAAAACCGATTTTCTTATCTTACTATTTCTGCCCTATCAAATTTTATCCCAAATGTAAAATCTTCAGGGAAAGAATCAAAATCTTGCAAATCAATTTCTAAATAAAAATGTCCATCTTTCTCGGTTAATCTATCTGCAAGCCACCAAACCTTTTTTCTCCCCTGTAACTCAATATTTTTCGTCAGTATCTTAAAATTAAATAATTTAATTTCCTTCACAGATTGGTCATATAATGCACCGGACGCATTAATTCTTAACAACATAAGATTTCTATCATAAGAGTTTTTATTGCCGTTAAATTTATTATAGTCAAACGGAAATTCAAAATGCTCAACACTCTCAATACAAGCATCGTGCAAACCATTAACCCAATACCAATTCGGTGGATTGTCCGGATAAGATGACGCATATACCTTACCTTTTGCCATTATAATTACCTCGACTTTATTAAGCAATGATGTTATAGCATAAAAGCGATATAAATCAAAGCGAAGCATTGAATTTAAATCCGTGGCGAAGCCACACCGAACTTATTACCTCTTACTTCTTACTTATTACCTCCCAAAGCCCCAAGGACTTTTTGAGGTAAGAGTGAAGAGGTTATAAGTAAGAAGTAAGCCCCAAGAACTTATCGTCCTTGGGGCTTTGGAGCTGATAACCGGAATTGAACCGGTGACCTCATCCTTACCAAGGATGCGCTC
>CAYLQF010000051.1:0-11417 GCA_964385735.1 uncultured Ruminococcus sp.
AGCTGAGAGATGTTGATATAGACGACAGACAGCTGCTCAGAGTTGAGGCGATTATTCAGTCGATGACGGTGAAAGAGCGCTCGAGGCCGGATATTATAAACGCCTCTCGCAAGCGCAGAATAGCCGCCGGCGCAGGTCTTTCCGTCGAAGAAGTAAACAGGCTTTTAAAGCAGTTTGAGCAGATGAAAAAAATGTTTAAGCAAATGAATCAAAAGGGCTCAAAGCGCAAAATGCTTTCGGGTCTCGGCAAGGGTAAATTCGGTTTTTAAGGATATTTTATTCTTTTAAATAAAAGTTACTTTATTTGGAGGTGTTTTAAGTGGCAGTTAAGATAAGACTTCGCAGACTCGGTGCTAAGAAGGCTCCCTTCTACCGTGTTGTCGTTGCCGATTCAAGGTATCCCCGTGACGGTCGTTTCATAGAGGAAATAGGTACCTATGATCCTACTAAGAATCCGGCAGAGGTTAAGATTGACGCTGACAAGGCAAAGCAGTGGATATCTAACGGCGCTCAGCCCACAGATACCGTTAAGGCTCTGCTTAAGAAAAACGGCGTGCTTTAATTTGTTTAGGAGCAAAATATGAAAGAACTTCTTATTGCTATAGCCTCGGGCCTTGTCGAGCACCCCGAAGCTGTTTCGGCAACCGTTGATCAACCCGATGAGGACGGCGTTATCGTTTATCATCTGCATGTTGCAGAAAGCGATATGGGCAGAGTTATCGGAAAGCAGGGCAAAATAGCTAAAGCTATCAGAACTGTTATGCGTACGGCTGCAGCTCGTAATGACCAGAAAATTTCTGTTGAAATCGGTTAGCAAATACCCTCGCTTTGCGGGGGTTTCGAGAGTGTCGACAAAGTCGCACTCTCTTGGACGGGGAAACCGCTCGCACGAAAATTAAAAATTTTCGGACTGCACTCTTTCCCCGCCAATACCACCCCTGCCCTCTTGAAAATCCGCCATACTAACGGATTTTCGCTTACGAGGTGTTTTTTCGACGCTCGTGTCGCCGAAAAAACAAAATTGCGACTTGGCAATTTGTTTACATTCTAAAATACCCTCGCTTTGCGGGGGTTTTATGCTATTTCGTCAAATCGGGTCTTTATATCGAACTTGAGGTTTATATATGAAAAAGGAATTTTTAGAAGCCGGAAAAATCGTAGGAACACACGGTGTTAGGGGCGAGCTGAGGATCGACCCTTGGGCGGACGATGGTGCGTTTCTTTCGAATTTTTCAACGGTTTATTTAAACGAAGGGCAAAATGCTCTTAATATAATTAAAATCCGTCAGCACGGAAGAATAGTCATTGCGGCGGTTGAGGGTGTTTCAACCGTTGAGGCTGCGGAAAAGCTGCGCAACAAAATAATTTTTATTAAACGCAGCGATATTTCTCTGCCCGAGGGCAGATATTTTGTGGACGAGCTTATCGGCTGCGTCGCCTTCGATGCCGATACGGGCGAAAGGCTCGGCATAATATCGGAGGTTTCAAAAACCGGAGCAAATGATGTATGGCATATTGAGAAAAACGGCTCGCAGTATCTTGTCCCCGCCATACCCGAGGTTATAGCTTCGGTCGATATCGAAAACGAAAGAGCGGTTATAAGGCCGCTACGGGGTATTTTCGATGAGGATTGACATTATGACTCTTTTCCCAGATATGTGCAGCAGTGTTCTCTCGGAAAGTATTATCGGCAGGGCACAAAAAGCCGGTGCAGTTGAAATCAAATGCACCGATATACGGGATTTTTCGGGTAACAAGCACAACAAGGTTGATGATTCACCTTACGGAGGCGGTATGGGTATGATTATGGCTCCCTCCCCTATTTACGATTGCTACAAAAGCCTCTTTAGCGAGGGAGAGCCTAAGCCGCATTTGATATATATGTCCCCTAAGGGCAAAACGCTGACGCAAAAGCACATTGCCGAGCTTGCCGAGCTTGAAAGAATAGTTATTCTCTGCGGCCACTACGAGGGCGTTGACCAAAGAATTATAGATGAAATCGTGGATGAGGAAATATCAATAGGCGATTATGTGCTTACGGGAGGCGAATTGCCGGCAATGGTGCTTGCGGATGCGGTATGCCGTATGCTTCCGGGAGTTTTGTCGGATGATAGCTGCTTTGAGGACGAAAGTCATTTTTCGGGTCTGCTTGAATATCCTCAATATACACGACCCGCCGTATGGAACGGCGCCTGTGTTCCCGAGACTCTCCTTTCGGGCAACCATAAGGAAATAGAAAAATGGCGAAGAAAAAGCTCACTTTTAATAACAAAAGAGCGAAGACCCGATATGTTTGAAAAAATCGAGCTTGATAAAAATGACCGAAGGCTACTCGGACTTGAGCCGCCGAAACCGAAAAAGCGAAGATAATTGTTGAGAATTATAACCAAAGATTGCAGTCAAATTGTACTGAAAGTTGGAAAAATATTAGAACTTATTCACAAAATGTTGACGATTACATTAAATGTGGTATAATTACTTTTGTCAGATAATTTACAATCCGAACATTATCCGAATAAGGAGCTTGTCAATATGTGCGTTAAAGACGTAGTAATTAAAAATCAAGTGGGCTTACATGCCCGTCCCGCCACCTTTTTTATACAGAAGGCTAACGAATTTAAATCATCTATATGGGTTGAAAAGGACGATCGCAAGGTAAATGCAAAATCCCTTTTAGGAGTTCTTTCTCTTGGCATTGTAGGCGGTGCAACAATTAAGATTATTGTTGACGGCAGCGATGAAAAGGAAGCGCTCGAGGCTCTTGTAGCTCTTGTTGATTCGGGCTTTGCCGATTGATATAACGGTTTTTACAATTTAAAAAAATATTTATTTTAACACTTGCAAATGTCTACCGTATATGATATAATATCTTTCGTTGTCACGGTAGGCATTGCCGGTGTGATAATTTCCGGGTGTGGCGCAGCTGGTAGCGCGCTTGACTGGGGGTCAAGAGGCCGCAAGTTCAAGTCTTGTCACTCGGACCAAGGCTCCAAGGGCATAGGCCCTTGGAGCCTTATTCTTTTACTTATTTACTCTTCGACAAATAATGCGTAGGAAGCAAAAATTCAGGCTTCTTACGCATTATTTGTTAAATAGCTTTATTTTTATGCTTTTTGCTTTGATTTTTATAAAAGCTTATCGATTATTTCTCCCGCATTTTCAAGCACTATATCAGGCTTATCGGGAGAAGCATCTAAGATTTCGGGAGTTGTTTCACCGCTCATAACAAGCACCGAAAGGGCGCCTGCATTAAGTCCGCTTTTAATATCGGTATAAATTCTGTCGCCTACAACTGCAGTTTCCTCAGGAACGGCGTTTTCCTTTTTCATAGCAAGGCTTATCATAAGAGGTGAGGGCTTTCCTATAACAATCGGTCTTTTGCCAGAAGCATTATAAAGCATATCGCATATACTGCCGCAATCGGGAACGCTGCCGTATTCGGTAGGACATACATAATCGGGATTTGTTGCTATATATGGCAAATCCCTTGTGCAGAGCATTTTAGATACATCGTCAAGCTTTTTAAAGGTCAGCTCGGTATCAAAGCCGACAACTATACACTCTGCTTTATCGGTGTCCTCGGTTATTTCAAAGCCGTTTTCACTTAGCTCTGTTTTTAACGAGCTTGTTCCGCAAACATAAAGCCTTTTATCGGGATAGTTCTCCTTTAAGTATTGAGCGGTTGCCTGAGAGGAGGTAAGAAAATCGTTTTCATCGGCTTCTATTCCGAGGTGCTCAAGCTTTTTAACATAAGCCAAAACGCTTTTGGAGGAGTTGTTGGTTATAAAAAGATATTTTTTCCCCTGCTTTTTTATGGCTGCAAGCAATTCCTTTGTGAAATCGAAAAGTCTGTTTCCTATGTAGAGCGTACCGTCCATATCGAAAAGAAAAAGCTTTATATTTCTTTTTTCGTTGCTTTTCATATGTTTTTTCCTTTAGCTTCTATAAATTTTTTTGCGGCATAATCGGCATAACGGGCATACTCTCCCCTATCACGCAGATAAAAAAGAACCGTGTATCTGTCACGCAGAGTTAGTGCCCTATTCATGGCACGAATTATCGTATCATAATCCAAAGCTACCGTAGGCATATGCATTTCATTGCAGAACTGTTCCACTTTATCAAAATACGGCAAATATTTTTCAATAAGAGCCTTCAAATGATTATCCTTTGTTTCAAAATGAAGAAGTCTGTACATATATATAACAATCAGGGTTGCCTGACAAACCTCAAGTCCGTGAAGCTTCGGCCTTTCTCCTCTTTCCACGCTACCGAGCTCCCAAGCATGGGCTATTATATGCTCCGAGCCGGAGGCGGGGCGTGAATTTCCGGTAAATGCCATTCCGAGACCGGTTACTAAAAAGCCCTCCATTATATTTTTAATACACTCAGGCTTGCGTAATTTAAGGTCATAACCATTTTTAAGACATTTATCGGTTGCTTCTATAACCTCATCGGCAATTTGCGGGCAATAATAATCACCGTTATAATCACGGGCCAATTCCCAGTCAAGAATACCGGTATATTTGCCGAACATATCCCCTATTCCCGATAAAAGCATATCATACGGCGCCTCCCTCATAACATCAAGGTCGGCTATAATATATTTCGGGGTGGTGCATTTTACGGTTGCCTTTGTACCGTCAAATAAAATCGGAGAGCCGGCAGAGGCGTAGCCGTCCATCGAAGGAGCAGTTCCGGCAATACCGTACGGCAGATCCATACGATACGAAACAAGTCGGCAGATATCGTTTATAACACCAGAGCCCACAGCAAGAATAAAATCCGGCTTTGGGCAGGGAGCGAAAATATCGGAATCGGCTTTGGGATTATTCAAATGAATAAGTACATCGCCTATATTCTTTTCATCCGGCAAAACATTGCCCCTTAAAATATGCTTATGGGAAAATTTTCCCGATAACTTTAAAAGCTGCTCCGCCTTTTCGCCTAAAGCCTTGTATGTATTTTCATCACAAACCATAAAGATTTTATTATAGCTGCAGAGAAGCTCGGGCAAACGCTCGATTGCTCCGCTTTCTATAATATATTTTTCAAGCGGCGCTCTATGAGCTCCCATTTCGCAGGTGCATTTTCTTTCTATCATTTTTATTCCTCCGTAAACCTTTTCACAATCTTGGGAAAATCTAAGTAATTATCAATTTTTATGAAATTGAAATCCGACTTATATACAGCCTCATCGTTTCCACCCTCGCCGTAATCGTCACCGACATATACAACCTCATTGTGAAAATAGCCCTTTTCGGCGCAATACTTATCAAGCGCATAATATTTATCATAAGGCTTAGGTGCCATATCAAATGAAGAAGAGCCACCTATAAACACATTGTATTCCGAAAATAATGCTTTAACCTCACGGTAAATGCTTCTGCGCTTTTTTCTGTCAGGGTCAAAGCTCAGCTTATCCTTTTGCTCGGCTGCTGTACCGAGAATCGGAAGGGTTATACAACCGGAGGAATGATATTCAACATTATCTCCCTTGAATTTGGTATATCCGTGCCTTTCCCTCAGCTGTGTTACTCTTTTCTCAACCGATTTACGGTCTATTGGGACCCTGCTGTCAACTACCGTTTCAATATCCTTGGTTTTCATATTGTAAAGCGCTGTCTGCATACCGTAATTCCCGATAATATCTATCGGGAATTGACCCATTTGCTCGAAAATTCTTGAGCACATCCCTGCCCCTACCATAACAAGCCTTCCCTTTTCGGCAAGCTTTTTGAGCTCCGAAGCATTTTCAGCCGACAATGGGGTTTTGTGCTGTGTAAGCGTTCCGTCCAAATCAAAAGCAAAAAGCTTAACGGCTCCGTTCCTCATAACGCCTTGACTCCTTAAAAAGTTTATGGTAATATTATAGCACAATTGCTCAATCACGCAATATGCAGCGCATATATTGCAAGAAAATCATTTAAATTGAGCGTTTCGAGCATTTTTTACCATATTTTTTAAGCGATTGATTATCTCAAAGCTTTATAAGGAGCATAGCCGCTATGAAAGACGAACAAATTGACAGACTGATCAAAATAATAGAGGAAAACGGCTTTGCAACCGTAAAATACATTTCACGCACCCTGTACGCAAGCGAGTCAACCGTACGCCGTCAGCTGTCGGAGCTTGAAAAAATGGGGCTTGTTGTCAGGAGCTATGGCGGTGCAGAGCTGAAAAAAGAGACCATAAACACGCCTATAGAGCTGCGCCTGCAAAAAAATCACAAGCAGAAGAATATTATAGCAAAAAAAGCAGCTGAGCTTATAAAAGAAAACTCCACTGTTTTTATAGATGCCTCCTCTACCTGTCAGCATATGGCACAGTATCTTGCGGAAAAAAAGTATATTACAGTCTACACTTACAGCGCAAAGCTATGCGATATTCTGTCAAAAAGCGGAGTAAAACGGGTGTTTTGCCTTGGGGGCATTTACAGCCCCGCTTCAAAGGTCTTTACCGGAGAATATGCGGTAGGTATGGCGCAAAAGGTTTATTATGACTGTTTTTTCTTTTCATCAAGCGGATTTTCAGACGGTATCATTTCAGACTACAGTGAGGAAGAAACTCACATAAGGCGAGCTGTGCTTTCAAATTCGAATATGAAATATTTTTTATGTGACAGCGAAAAATTCGGAAAGCGCTCGGAAAACATATTGTGCAGCGAAAGAGATATATCGGCAGTAATATCGGAATAGCCAGCTAAGCCTTGTTACTGATTAAATGTTATGTTTTCGGATAAAGCTTTCGAACAATAGACCGTTATAAATGAATAATGATAATAATATCGGGCTGCTTGGGTTTTACACCTAACAGCCCGATTTAACCGTGCTTTAATATTATGCTTCCTCGGGCTTTTGATCGAAGGGGTCCTTATAATTTTTAGCTTTATCGAATTCCTCTGCAATTTCAGCCGAAGGTGGAGCAGTTACCAGCGAAAATACAACTATGAATATGCAGGAAATAATAAATGCGGGAAGAAGCTCGTATATGCCGAAAATTCCGCCGAGAGGCTTTAAAAGAAGCTTCCATATGAACACCATTGCCCCGCCCGATACCATACCGGCAATCGCACCGGCACGGTTAGTGCGTTTCCAGAATAGCGAGAACAAAATTATCGGACCGAAGGTTGCACCGAAGCCGGACCAAGCAAAGGAAACTATTTCAAATATAACACTGTTTTCGTTCCAAGCAATTATAATTCCGACAATCGCTATTGCAACAAGGCATATTCTCGAAAGCCACATAACCTGCTTATCGGAGGCATCCTTTTTAATAATTCCCTCGTAAATATTCTTTGAAACCGCAGAAGCTGCAATAAGAAGGTAGGAATCGGAGGAGCTTATGGTAGCCGCAAGGATACCTGCCATTATTATGCCCGCAAAAACGGGATGAAAGAGCAGCTGCGAAAGATGCGCAAAAACATTTTCGGCACCGCTCTGTGTAAGCAAGCTGCTGTCGGTAGCAAGTGAAGGAATAGCTCTGCCTATAACACCAATCGAAACTGCGGCAGCAAGTGATATAACCACCCATACCATTGCTATTCGCCTTGAACGCTTTAGCTCGGAGCTCTTTCTGATTGCCATAAATCTGAGCAATACCTGCGGCATACCGAAATAGCCGAGTCCCCATGACAGGGTTGAAAGAATGGTAAGGAAGCCGTATTTGGCACTATCTCCGAAAAGGGGCGCATTCGATGCCACCTGCTGCACGCCGTCAGCACCTACTGTGGGAGTTGCCTGAGCTGTCAGCGAAAAATAGCCGGGGATAGCCTTAGCATTATCTATAACAGCGCTTATTCCTCCTGCGTGAGCAGTTCCGAAAACAAACACGCACACAAGAGCAACTATCATTACTATAGACTGCATAAAGTCGGAGGCACTTTCGGCAAGAAATCCGCCTATAGCTGTATATATGAGCACGAAAACCGCACCGACTATCATCATTATGTGATAATCGTAGCCAAAAAGTCCCGAAAACAGCTTGCCGCAGGTAACAAAGCAGCTGGCGGCATAAACTGTAAAGAATATCAATATGAATAAAGCGGCGATACCGAGAATAAATTTCTTTTTTTCATGAAAGCGATTGCTCAAAAAGTCCGGCACGGTTATCGAATCACCGGAAACTATAGAATAAGAGCGAAGCCTTTTTGATACTATAAGCCAGTTAACATAGGTTCCTACGGCAAGACCTATAGCGGTCCACGCAGCATCAGCTATACCGCACCAATAGGCAACCCCCGGGAGCCCCATAAGCAGCCAGCCACTCATATCCGATGCCTCTGCACTCATTGCCGCAACCCAAGGGCCAAGAGACCTTCCACCTAAAAAATAGTTTTCGGAGCTCGCCTGTGCTTTTCTGGCAAACAGTACGCCGATAAGTATAACAGCGAGCATATAGCCTGTCATAGCAAGCAGAATTTGAAGCTTATCACCCATTTTAAATATCCCCTCGAAACAAAATAATTACGATTTTTTGCGACAGCATATTTTAGCTATATGTATTATCAATCCCACAACAAGACCTACAGCAGCAGGGCATAGCCAGCCGAGTCCGATATCAAAGCAAGGCAAATATTTCCCTGCCACATCAATTATCGCACTGAAGCACTTCCAATTCGGAATACCGTAAGGCAGAGCTTTAATCAGATCTATAACAGCCGGCACTATCGTAAATGCCGTAACACTTATGTAAACGGCTTTGTCGTTTTTAAAGAGCCTTCCGAACATAACGAGCATTATAAGGGTTATCGAAAGCGGATAAAGGAACATAAGAACCGGAAGCGACCATGCGATAATCGCACTGAGACCTATTGTCGATATAAGGAACGATACCACGCAAAAACCTATAGCCCATATCTTATAGCTCGGTCCCTTCGGGAAAATTTGACAGAACATTTCGCCGCAGCTTGTTATCAGACCTACAGCCGTTTTAAGGCAGGCAAGGGTTACGGTAACTGCAAGTATTATGCCGCCGACGGTCTTAAAATAATGCGTGGCAATAAGATAAAGTGCCGCACCACCGTCTGCCGATAAGGGATATACCGCCCTGCTTTGAGCGCCGACAAGAGCAAGCATAACATAAATAACCGCCATTATAACGCAGCCGAAAATTCCGGAAACAACGGTATTGCCCGCAATGTGACCGGGCTGAGTAACACCGAGCCTTTTTATGGCATCTATGACCACTATTCCGAAGGCAAGAGAAGCCAAAGCGTCCATAGTTTCATATCCGCCGATAAAGCCTTTGAAAAACGAGCTTGCTTCGTATCCGCCCTGCGGCTCAACCGAGGCTATAGAGCCTATGGGCGAAATGAGAGCCGTAACAATAAGAAGCGCAAGGCTTACAAGGAATAATGGGGTTAAAATCTTACCCACCCATGTAAGTATTTTTCCCGGCTTTAAAGAGAAAAACAAAACCGCAGCAAAAAACAGAAGCGAAAAGACCCATATAAGCCATTTTTCAGTCGAATCGCTTATCATAGGACTAATTCCTACGGAAAATGAGGTTGATGCACAGCGAGGAATGGCAAAAAACGGCCCTATTGTAAGATAAAGAGCACAGGTAAAGAATATACCGTATCCCCTGCCCACAAAACGACTCGTCATATCAAGCAGACCGTTGCTCTTGCTCATACCGATGGACGCAACGCCTAAAAGCGGAATGCTGACAGCCGTTACAAGAAATCCGATAGAAGCAGACCATACATTACTGCCCGCATTCTGACCCATAAACACAGGGAAAATTAAGTTTCCTGCGCCGAAAAACAGGCCGAAAAGCATACTGCCTACTGCGATTGTTTCGGAAAATGTTAACCTCTTTTTCATTTACATACTCCTTACCACTTTTAAATGTATTATTTATACAACTTAAGCCGCTCACGCACCGTGTGTGCGACAGTTTTTTGTTTCAATGCTCTCAAACGAAAATTGTTAGTTTTTCAAGTGCAACAGCACTTCGGCGGTGGAACACCGTCAGTTTTAGGTTATTATGACATAAGTAAAAATGCTTGCAAGGGCATTTTTACGCAGCCGTCAATAAGACAGCTGTGCTTCAAGCACAAAACGGCGACGCCGTAAAGACTTGCGTTGCAAGGCTTTTCCGTCTGTATTATAGCATAACTTTAAACAATATGCAAACTAAATATTAACCATAATTAAACAAATTGCCGTATTTTGCAATTTGGCTATGGAAATTTTCATATTGCCGTGTTATTATTATAGTAAATAATCCTGCTTTAAGTAAACGGTAGCAAAAAAATGAGCATAGCTTTGCTTAAGCTTTTATAAATGAATTTCGATGAGCTTGAAAGGAAGAAGAATATGAGTATTCCACCTAAAAAAATCGACTTTAACGAGAAAAAAGGGTTTATTTGCGATATGGACGGTGTTATCTACCACGGTAATATCATATTGCCTGGTGTTGCCGAATTTATACAATGGCTGCATGATGAAAACAAAGAATATCTGTTTTTAACAAACAACAGCGGATATACTCCGAGAGAATTAAATCAAAAGCTTTACCGTCTCGGGCTTGATGTACCGGAGGAGCATTTTTACACCAGCGCACTTGCAACTGCCGCCTTTTTAAAGGAGCAGTCCCCCGGATGCTCGGTTTTTGCCATAGGCGAAGCAGGCCTTTTTAACGCTCTGTACGATGCCGGTATCACAATGAACGATGTAAATCCGGATTATGTTGTTGTCGGAGAAAGCAAATCTTATTCGCTCGAAGCAATTACCAAAGCCACAAATCTTGTTATGGCGGGTGCAAAGCTTATAGGGACAAATAACGATGTTTCTTCTCCGATTGAAAACGGCATAGCTCCGGCCTGCCGTGCCCTTATTGCGCCCATTGAAATGGCAACCGGTACGCAGGCATATTTTTGCGGAAAGCCCAACCCCCTTATGATGCGCACGGGTCTGCGTATGCTTCAGTGCCATTCGGCAGAGGCGGTAATGGTAGGAGACCGTATGGATACCGATATAATTTCCGGTATGGAAAGCGGTATGTCAACCGTATTGGTGCTTTCCGGAATCTCAACCCGTGAAACTCTAAAAACCTATGCTTATCAGCCAAGCATAGTGTTAAACGGTGTCGGAGACATAGCAACTATGGCAAGCAAGAGCAAGGCTTAATCACAAGCCTCCTTAAAGGATATACCAGCAAGGTGCATACTTTTTTAAAAAATGCTTTAAGCGGCAAATCACCGGATTTGCCGCTTTCATTGTACCTTGATTGCTTTGCTTCACCGAAACGCTGGTAATGAACTATTTCCCTCTCCCTTAAAAATTTAAGAGGATCTAAAATGTCCGGATCGTCGATAAGCCGTATCAAATTATCATAGGTTACTCTCGCTTTTTGCTCTGCTGCAAGGTCTTCATGCAGGTCTGCGATAATGTCACCCTTAACTCCTATAT
>CAYLQF010000052.1:0-11165 GCA_964385735.1 uncultured Ruminococcus sp.
GCAAGGTCTTGGTTATACTGTGTCGCAATAACGGTCGAGAAAGAGCTGTTTTGCTGCTTATATCAATAATTTTCGCACTTAAGCTCAAAGTATCCTCTGGGATGATTACATACAGGACATTCATCGGGAGCTTTAATTCCTGTTACTATGTGACCGCAATTTTTACATATCCAAACGCTAACACCGCTTTTTTCAAATACTCTTTGAGTTTCAACATTCGATATCAGCTTTCTGTATCTTTCCTCGTGAGTCTTTTCAATTGCCGCTATCTCCCTGAATAACTGGCCGATATCCGTAAAGCCCTCTTTATCAGCCTCCTTTGCCATATCACTGTACATATCGGTCCACTCGTAGTTTTCGCCGTCTGCCGCATAGGTGAGGTTCTGCAGGGTGTCACCTATACCGCCCAATTTTTTAATCCATATTTTTGCGTGAGCGAGCTCGTTTGAAGCCGTTTCGAGAAAGATATCGGCTATTTGCATATATCCTGCCTTTCTTGCAATTTCCGCATAAAATTTGTATTTACTGCTTGCCGATGATTCTGCTGAAAACGCCTTTAAAAGATTTTTTTCTGTTTGTGTTCCTTCGTATCTGTTAGACATTTTGCATTTCCTTTCAATTTTTATTGCACCGTTGCACGACAACGGTTTTTAATATTATTACCAACGAATTCCGAAACTTTCAAAAATAAATTTTTATATAATTGACAAGGGGAAATTAAGGTAGTATAATTCCAATGTATACAAATCAGGTGTGTTTTTTTAGCGTTGGGAAACCGGCAATATGAATTAAAATAAATTCACTGTAAAAACTATATCCAATACCTAAAAGGAGGCTATAATGAAAAAATATAATGTTTACGGTATGAGCTGTGCAGCCTGCAGTGCAAGCGTTGAACGAGCGGTTAATGCCGTTCAAGGTGTTGATAATTGTGCAGTCAGCCTGCTCACCAATACTATGACAGTTCACGGAAATGCAACCGATGAAAATATTATTCTTGCGGTACAAAAGGCAGGCTATGATGCCGAGGCTCAGGGCAAAGCAGCGGTTAACATTCCAAAGCCGAAGAAAAATAATATTGCTGTAAGACTTACAGCATCAATCGTAACGCTTTTGGTATTGATGTATTTTTCTATGGGCCATACGATGTGGGGCTTTCCGCTTCCTCAGTCACTTGAAAGCAATCACCTTGCCGTAGGGCTCATTCAGCTTATTCTGTGTTCGGTCATTATGGTGGTAAACCAAAGGTTTTTCGTTAATGGCTTTAAGGGTGTTATACACAGGTCTCCGAATATGGATACACTCGTCTCACTCGGTTCTGCCTCGGCTTATATTTACAGTCTGGCAATCCTTTTTAAAATGACGACAGTACAGGCAATCTCAAATCAAAGCCTTTCTATGCAGTATTTGCACGGTCTGTATTTTGAATCTGCCGGTATGATATTAACTCTTGTAACAGTAGGAAAGCTGCTTGAAGAAAGATCTAAGGGTAAAACAACCGACGCAGTTAACGCTCTTATGGACCTTGCACCTAAATTTATTAAGGTTATAAGGGACGGCAAAGAGGTTAAAATACCGGCTGAAAATGCCCTTGTCGGTGATATATTCATTGTGCGCCCCGGTGAAGCCGTACCGGCCGACGGTATAGTTACGGAGGGAACATCTGCCGTTGATGAATCTATGCTCACGGGTGAAAGCGTACCTGTTGATAAAAATATAGGTGACAGCGTGTCCTCAGGTACTCTCAATAAGAGCGGAGCCATTAAGTGCAGAGTAACAAAAATCGGTGAGGATACCGTTATTTCAAAAATTATTAAAACCGTCAGCGATGCTGCTGCAAGTAAGCCTCCTATTGCAAGAATTGCCGATAGGGTTTCTGCGGTGTTTGTTCCTGTTGTTACTGCGATTGCCATAATAACGGTTATTGCTTGGGTAATAGCCGGAAGAGCTTTCGGCTTTGCGCTTGCAAGGGGTATATCGGTGCTTGTAATAAGCTGTCCGTGTGCATTGGGACTTGCTACTCCGGTTGCCGTAATGGTCGGTAGCGGTGTTGGAGCCAAAAACGGAATTTTGTTTAAAACTGCCGCTGCTATTGAGAATACCGGCAAAGCCAAAACTGTTGTGTTTGATAAAACCGGCACTCTGACAACAGGCAAGCCGGTTGTAACCGATGTTATTCCCTGTGGCGAATATACAATAGATGAGCTTTTATCTATTGCCGGCTCACTTGAAAACAACAGCAATCATCCTTTGGCGCTGTCGGTTTGTGAATATGCAAAATCGCAAAATGCCAATCAGCTGCAAATTTCCGATTTCAGGGAAATATCCGGAAGCGGTGTTTTCGGTGTATGTGCCGGAAGAAAAATTTACGGTATAAATCTTAAGTCTGCCTGCGAATTTGCAGATGTTAAGCCCGAGATATACCAAAAGGTTAATATGTTATCTGAAGAGGGCAAGACTCCTCTTATTTTCATAAGCGATAACGAGGTTTTCGGTATTATTGCCGTTTCGGATTCTTTAAAGGAGGATGCTGTATATACGGTCTCAAGGCTCAATAAAATGGGAATTGATACTGTTATGCTTACAGGCGATAATGCCGTTACTGCAAATGCTATGGCTAAAAAGCTTAATATTAAAAAAGTTATATCCGGTGTCTTGCCTGAGGGAAAGGCAAAAGCAATTGAGGACCTTAAGGTCAACGGCAGGGTCATTATGGTAGGAGACGGGATAAACGATGCACCTGCCCTTACAGTTGCCGATATCGGAATTGCGGTTGGCACAGGCACCGATATTGCCATTGATGCGGCAGATGTAGTTGTTATGAAAAGCAAGCTTTCGGATGTCGTAAATACTCTTACACTCAGCAAAGCAACTATACGCAATATAATAACCAACCTTTTTTGGGCATTTATTTACAATGCAGTCGGAATACCGATTGCAGCCGGACTTTTTATACCGCTGTCCGGAATAGAGCTTGACCCTATGTTTGCTGCAGCTGCTATGAGTCTGTCAAGCGTATGTGTAGTTTTGAATGCTCTTTCTCTTAATCTTTTTAAGGCAAAAGCGTGTGATGCTTCAGCCGTAAATTTTAATGAAAAAAACGAGGTAATAATTATGAAAAAAACATTGAAAATCAACGGAATGATGTGTGCTCATTGTGAGGCTCATGTAAGAACCGCTTTAGAGGCTGTAAAGGGCGTTACGGTTGTATCGGTAAGCAGTAAAACTAACAGTGCAGAGCTTACCGTTGATGGAAATGCTACTGATGATATGCTTAAAAATGCAGTTGTCGGTGCAGGCTATGAGCTTGTGACCATAGAATAGCTTTTTTCAAAATTAAAGGTATGCCGCACCGAAAAAAAGATGCGGCATACTTTTTTATATTATAGTGTGTAAATTACTTGAAAAAAAGCAAAAAATCCGATATAATGTCTTATGTGGTAAAATGCTTATGAAGGTTGGTGGCGCAGTGGGTAAAATAATATCGCATATTGCGGATTTTTTTCGAGAAACAGATAAGCTGATGCTCTCTCTTTGTATTGTTGCCTCGGGCTACGGTTGCATTGCCGTGCTGTCCTCTACTGCATATCTTTCAACCTACAGGCCCGTTATAGTTCAGGCACTGTCACTTCTTATCGGTGTAGGAGCAGCCGTTATAATATCCGCTTTTGATTTTGAAACTTTTTTAAGGCGTTGGTATTTATTCGCTGTGCTCGGTTTGGTCCCCGTAATTCTTACATTTTTTATAGGCTTTGCGCCCGAGGGCACCGATGATAAGGCTTGGCTTGACCTCGGAATAACAACCTTTCAACCCTCGGAGCTTTTAAAAATTTGCTTTATTATTACAGTTACGGCGCATATTGATAAAATTAAAGACAATATAAATAAACCGAAATATTTGTTGCCCCTCTGTTTACATTGTGCTTTTCCGGTTTTACTCATTCATTTTCAGGGAGATGACGGAACGGCTCTTGTGTTTGCCGTAATGCTTGTTTGTATGCTTTATGCCGCAGGTGTTTCATGGAAATATTTTGTTACCGCTTTTGTTAGCGCTCTCGTTGCTGCGCCGCTTGTGTATTTTCTTGTGATGAATGATGATCAGCGATCGAGAATTGTCAGCCTTTTTAATATCGAGGGTGATATTCAAGGTGCTACCTATCAGCAATATAGAGGAAGAATGGCACTTGCTAACGGCGGCTGGCTCGGGCAGGGACTTTTTAACGGAACGCTGACTAAAAACGGCGGAGTCCCCGAGGGACAAAATGATTTTATTTTTGTAAGCATCGGAGAGGAGCTTGGCTTTATAGGCTGCTTATTGGTTCTTCTGCTGCTCGGTGCAATATGTCTTCGGTGTCTTAAAATAGCAAAGGTCAGTCGTAAACAGAGCGGTAAAATAATTTGTGTCGGATTTTTCGGTATGCTATTTGCTCAAATTGTTATAAATGTCGGTATGTGTGTTGCACTTTTGCCGGTTATAGGCGTTACCTTGCCTTTCTTCAGTGCGGGAGGAACCTCGCTTGCTTGTATGTATCTCGGAGTGGGATTAGTCCTCAGTGTTTATATGCACAGAAATACAAGAACTATATATTTGCATGATTAGACGAGTGTTAATAAGGAGAGCTGTATTATGATTAAAATTTCACCGTCGGTTCTTACAGCCGATTTTATGAGTCTGGGTGCGTCAATCAAAAAGCTTGAAAATGCCGGTGTGGATATGCTTCACCTTGATGTGATGGACGGCATTTTTGTGCCTAACATATCCTTTGGTATGTCGGTTGTAAAATCAATACGAGAATTTACAAGCCTGCCCTTGGATGTACATCTTATGATTGACAGACCGCACAGGTATATTGAAGAATTTGCAAAATATGCAGATATTTTAGGCTTTCATTTTGAGGCCGGCTCGGACAATATCGAAACCCTCAAGCGCATCAGAGAATTAGGCTGTAAGGCCTGTATAACAATAAAACCCGCAACTCCCGCAAGTGCAATATTCGAGCTGCTTGATTTCTGCGATATGGTTTTGGTAATGTCTGTGGAGCCTGGCTTCGGCGGTCAAAAATTTATGCCGCAGGCGCTTGATAAGCTTACATTGTTAAGAGACGAATGCCGCCGTAGAAATCTGAATATCGATCTTGAGGTAGATGGCGGAATAAATGCCGAAACGGCTCCGCTCGCTATAAGTAGCGGCGCAACTGTTTTAGTGGCCGGAAACTATATTTTTTCCGCAGAAAATATGGAGCAAAGGGTCAGCGAAATAAAAGCCTTCTGATATCGCTTGAAATCAGCTTGCCGTGCTCCTCAATATAAGAAATCTTGCTTTTATCGGAGCTTATCTGCTTGCTGTATTCTCTCAGCAAAAGGGCGAAGTGCTTTTTATATTCTTTAAATGTAACTATCAAAAAATAATCGAAATTATGGCGGTATAGTGATATGCCGCCGATTTTAAAATCGGCTCCCCTTAAAAGGCTTAAGCAGCTCAGCAATTCGTTTGAAGCCTCGGGATTAAGCATAATTTGCTTTTGTCTGTTACTTCTTTTTGCCATTTTGGTGCTTTCAGTAGTTGATTTTTTAAGTGTAATGGTGCAGCCGTTATTACTTAGCCTTATATCCGCCTTAAGCTCGCCTTTATTCGCTGAAAAAATTTTGTTTATTTCTTCGTCCTTAATTAAAAAGCCGATAATTTTTTTAATTTGCCGATTTTCACAATCGATTTTATCAAGTCCTCCGAATAAAAGCATTGCTTCCGCCTTTGTGAGGAAAATTTTCAATTCATTACTGCTTATTGCGCTGATTTTCATTCCGATACCTCTTAGATTGTATATATTTTTTAAAAGTGCCTATACTACTTAAAAATCGAGAGAGGCGCATTATGAAAGCTGAAAAATCGGAGAATACAAGCCTTAAGCTCTTTTTTAAGGCTATGCTTATAACCTTTTGCTCTATAGCATTGGTTATTATAGGATATTTTACAGCCGGATTCTTTTTCGGTAATATATAAAAGGAGAAATTATATGGATTACAGCTATTTAAAGAGCGGAACGGATATCAGAGGCTATGCTACTGACCTCGGCGGTCATAAAACCGAGCTTACAGATGAAGCGATAAAGGATATTACTCTTGCTTTCGTTGTATGGTGTGAACAAAAAACAGGAATTAAAGCTTCTAAGCTGAAAATTTCCGTAGGCCACGATTCGAGGATTACTGCCGAAAGAATAAAGTCAACGGTCATATCATCTCTTACTTCTTCGGGTGTTACCGTTTACGATTGTGGGCTTTCTTCAACGCCTGCTATGTTTATGACAACCGTTAAGCTTTCGTGTAATGCCGCTGTACAGATAACTGCAAGCCATCATCCGTTTGACCGAAACGGACTTAAATTTTTTCTTCCGCAAGGCGGACTTGAGGGCTCAGACATTTCTGAAATACTCGCCCTTGCCTCATCGGGAGAAATGGTACATACAAAGACCGAGGGCAGGGTTATAGCTGAGGATTTTATGGTTGCTTATGCAAAGGGACTTTGCGAAAAAATAATAAATGATGTAAAAAAAGGCGACAAGCCTCTTTCGGGACTGCATATAATAGTCGATGCCGGAAACGGCGCAGGCGGCTTTTATGTTGAAAGGGTCTTAAAGCCGCTCGGAGCAGATACAACCGGAAGTCAATTTTTAGAGCCCGATGGTATGTTCCCGAATCATATCCCAAATCCGGAAAATAAGCAGGCAATGGAAAGCATATGCTCGGCGGTAAAAAAGAGCGGTGCAGATCTCGGAATTATTTTTGATACCGATGTTGACCGTGCGGGTGCTGTTGATTCAGACGGTAATGAAATAAATCGCAACAGTCTGGTAGCACTTGCTTCTTATATAGCACTTTCCGGAATTAAAGGCGGAAC
This sequence comes from uncultured Ruminococcus sp., assembly GCA_964385735.1. Taxonomy (GTDB): domain Bacteria; phylum Bacillota; class Clostridia; order Oscillospirales; family Acutalibacteraceae; genus UBA737. The sequence goes on from CAYLQF010000052.1 coordinate 6,896, forward strand.
AGTCGTGACGGATTCAGTTACCTCCGACGGCCTGAGGGCATATATCGAAAACGAGCTTTCAGGCAAGCATTTCAGATATAAGAGAGGCTATAAAAATGTTATAGATAAGGCTATAGAGCTTTGTAACAGCGGAGAAAACTGTCCGCTTGCTATTGAAACCTCAGGTCACGCTGCCTTAAGAGAGAATTATTTTCTTGACGACGGTGCATATCTTGTCACAAAAATTATTATCGAGCTTGCTAAAGGTATGGATATTAAAAAAATCCTAAAGCCTCTTATGCAGCCCTTTGAGGAACGAGAGGTTAGATTTTCAATCAAGGCCGATGATTTCAGAGCATATGGTAATAATGTTATATCCGAGCTTGAAAAATTTGTAACCGGAAAAGAAAAATATACAATTGCTGATGATAACCGTGAGGGCATAAGAGTATCAACCGAAAACGGATGGTTTTTACTCAGATTAAGTGTTCACGATCCGGTTATGCCTATGAATTTTGAAAGCAATGCAAAAGGCGGTATTGATAAAGATATCGAAGGGCTAAAGCCTTTCTTCGAAAGATTTGATAAGCTTGTTGCTCCGGCTGATTTTTAACCCTTTAAACTGTAGGCTCCTCTTAATTTGTGTTAAGAGGAGCCTGTTTTATGCTCTTTTGTCCTGCTTATTTTGTTTCGTTGCAGCAGCCGCCGCAGTAGGCCTCGACATTACAGGGCCTCGGAGGAAAGAAATCGTCGGTAGGGAATTTAATGCGCTTGAAAACATCGCAGGGCTGATCTGTTGTATCATCACATTGCTTTTCAGGTAAGCAGAAATCATATACGGGTATCAGCATCTGCACATTTCTTATAAGCTGTACAATTGTAAAAAGTCCGAGGGATACATAAACGGTTGTTGTGCCCACTGCCGCATCGGTTATCAGCGGTCCGCCTACATAGTCTATTATTGCCTGCGGTATATACCGTACATTTTCATAGCAGTCGGTTATGCTGCCCAGGCGTGCGGTTAGGACTACGGGGTTAACGCTTTGAACAACGCATTTAGGCATATTCGAAGTTGCCAAAGCGGTTGTGTCGCAGTTGTTGCTTTGATCGGGAGTAATATTTGTGAATACCTTTACATTACCGTCGCTGCCGAAGAGGATAACCTTTTTGTTAAACGAAGAAATACCGAGTATTTGAGTGGGACATCCGTTAGGTGTTAAAAATACATCAAGCTCAAGTAAAAAGAAAAATGTAAGATCGCAAGAATAAAAGCCTTTATTGAAGCTTACAGGTTGAACATCTATTAAAACATTAAGTACTTCTGCCGATTTCAGCCTTACGCTTATAGCTTGATCGATATATGCTTGGGCCTCGGCAGTAAAAAAGCATCTAAGATCCTCAAGGCAATCACGGTCACAGCAAGAATCATAGACTCTGCCGGCATCAATACAGACAGCTTCCTTAAAGCTGCCGTCGCCGGTTGGGCAGTTGTTCTTTATTTCTGCCATATATTTTCCTCCTGTTTTCTTATTTGAAGCTAACAGCATAACTTCATTACATAATATGTAATACTCCTTTAATTGTGATTATTTTCATTTTGGCTGTATAAAGTAAGCACGGGTCGGGATAATAGCCCGACCCGTGCTGCATTCATTGACGCCTTTAGGCGTTTAAATGCTTCGTATGGAATTATCAGCAGCCGCAACCGCAGTCGTTGCTGTTATTGCCGCAGCAGCATACGAGTATCAGTATAAGAATGAGTATCCAGCTGCAATTTCCGCCAAAGCCGTTGTTACACATTAAAAAGACCTCCTTTTTGTCTTTCATCACATACTATGACATACTCTGTAAATCGGTTACAAATAAATTTTTATAAAATTTTAAAAAATATCTTGACTTTTCCTGACTTTCGTATATAATAAAAGTCAGGAAAAGTCAAATTAGTGGTGATGATAAATGAGAATAAGCGATCTAATAACAAAACAAATACTCGATATATTGAACGATTCCGAGGAAAATACCGCCGAAATTCAGCGAAATGAATTTGCAAGCCTTATCGGATGCGCTCCAAGTCAGATAAATTATGTTCTTTCCTCAAGATTTACTCCCGAAAGGGGCTATATAATCGAAAGCCGAAGGGGCGGCGGCGGCTATATAAGAATAAAAAGGGTTGTTATGAGTCATTCCTCCGCAATAATGCACATAATCAATTCTATAGGTGATAGTATTGATATGATGAGTGCGAGGGCAGTTATTGAAAATTGCTTAGTTTCCGAGCTTTTCGATAAAAAAACCGCAGTTTTGATGTATGCCGCAATATCAAACAATGTTATGAGATGCGTACCCGTAGATATGCGAGATGGTGTTCGTGCGGCAATATTAAAGGAAATGCTGTTAGTTTTGATTTAGTTTGTTATATGAAAGGAATTGATTTTATGATTTGCGAAAAATGCGGTAAGCATACAGCAACCACACATATAAAAACCGTTATAAACGGCAATGTGACCGAGAAATATTTGTGCTCTGAATGTGCTGCGAGCGAGGGACTTTCCGGCAATGCTCATTCTCCGTTTGACAATAACGGCTTTGCTTCGCTTTTGGCCTCTGTGTTCGGAGATACAGTGATTGACAGCAGAAAAACCGATATAAGATGCCCTGCCTGTAATTCCACCTTTTCAGATATAGCCAAGAGCGGTAAAGCAGGCTGCTCCGAATGCTATAAAACCTTTAGAAATGAATTTATGCCTTATATTAAGCGAATACACGGCAGTACGGTGCATTGCGGAAAAATTCCTAACAAGGCTCCGCTTACCGTTAAGCCTCAGGAGGATACCGTTGAAGCTCTCAGAATGAAGCTAAGCGAGCTTGTGAGAGAAGAAAAGTATGAAGAGGCTGCAAAAATAAGGGATAAAATTAAAATGATAGAGGGGGAAAGCAATAAATGAGCTGGTACACTGAAAAAGGAAAGCAGAACGATATTGTTGTAAGCACAAGGATTAGACTGGCGAGAAATATCAACGGTATTCCTTTTACCGACAGGATGACTGCAGAACAGTTTAATACCTTAAACAAAACAGTTTCCGAAGCCTTGCTCGGAAGTAATACTCCCTTTTCAAAAACACTTAAATGCATAAAAATGAGTGATATACCGCAAAACGAGCGGTATGCAATGGCGGAAAGACATATTATCAGCTCACAGTTTGTTTCAAGCTGCGAAAATCGGGCAATAATTATATCAGATGACGAAAGTATTACGATAATGCTCGGAGAAGAGGACCATATAAGAATACAGGTAATAGCCTCCGGACTTGATCTTAAATCTGCTTATGATACTGCCGAGCAAATTGATGCGCTTTTATGCGGAGCGCTTGATATTGCTTTTGATTCAAAGCTCGGCTTTTTAACTGCCTGTCCCACCAATCTCGGAACAGGGCTTAGAGCTTCGGTTATGCTTCATCTGCCTCTTTTAGAGGCAAACGGTGAGCTGCCTGCAATATCGGATTCCGTAGGTAAAATAGGGCTTACGGTACGGGGAATGTACGGCGAGGGCTCATCGGCGGTAGCTTCAATGTATCAAATTTCAAATCAAATTACGCTTGGTATAAGTGAAAAAAATGCAATAGATAATTTGAAGCTTATTACCGAGCAGCTGATAAATAAAGAGAAAAAATTAAGAGAGGATTTAAGCAGAATAAAGGTTGAGGATATGTGTATGCGTGCGTACGGAGTTCTCGCAAATGCCAGAATTATAAGCACTAAAGAAATGATGAGCCTTTTAAGTGAGCTGCTGCTGGGGGCTTCTATGGGTATAGTCAAGCTTGATTCTGTAAGTCCGATAAAGCTGCTTATAGAGGGGCAACCGTATATGCTGATGAGCAGATACGGAGAAATGGCTCCGGATGAGCGGGATATATACCGAGCGAATATGCTTAGAAATTCTCTCAAATAAGGAGGATTATTTATGAGATATAATTTCGGCGGTTTTACCGAAAAAGCTAATGAAGCGTTAAATCAGGCGATAATTCGTGCCGGAAAATTGGGCCATACCTATGTCGGCACGGAGCACCTTTTGCTGGGACTTTTGTCTGTAGGCAGCGGGGTTGCCTACACCGTGCTTAACGAAAAGGGCGTAACTCAGGATAAAATAGAGGAGCTGATGCGCAGCGAAATAGGCGAGGGCATTCAAACAAAGCTCACGCCGGACTATTTTACTCCGAGAGCGAAGCGTGTTATTGAGGCTGCTGTTGCCGGCTGCAATAACATAAATAAAAAATATGTCGGTACCGAGCAT
>CAYLQF010000053.1:0-10361 GCA_964385735.1 uncultured Ruminococcus sp.
AATACACATAACATCATAAATATCCCTTATATTGTCAACCGCAGCTTGATTGTTGTCAACCGCCACAACATCGTGGCCTTCCTTTGTAAGACTTTCAATAACGGTAGTTCCGATTTTGCCGCAACCGACTACAATTATTTTCATTTGAAATTCACCCTCGATAAATTTTACCTAATCGGCGTACTGTTTTTTGTATTATACTCCCAAAGAGAGCCAATGTCAACCGAGCACTAACCGTTTTAAGTTGACAACAGTAAAACTTTATTATAAAATTGAAGTATAAAATGTGGAAGGTGCAAAATGAATTCTGAAGATTCAATTAAGAAAATGAAAACCTGCAAAAAGATTGCAATTATAATTATTTCCATTTTGCTCGCAATAGTTATTGTTGCAGCTTCGGCATATACTGTTTTATATCATCTCGGAAAAAACCGCTTTCATACTGGTGATAAAAATATCAGCGTTCCAAGCGGAAACGAAGATATACAAATAGATGAAAATACCGTCAGCTACAATGGCAAAAAATACAGCCTTAACGAAAACATCGTTACTATCCTTTGCTGCGGTGTTGATAAAAACAGTATAAACGAAAACAAAGGCTTTGGAGAAAACGGTCAGGCAGACTGTATTTTTGTTTCCGCAATAGATACAGAGCTTAAAAAGATAACCGTTATACCTATACCGAGAGAAACAATGACCGATGTTGATATTTATTCATCCGGCGGAGAATTTTCGGGCACAAAAAAAGAACAGGTCTGTCTTTCATATGCTTACGGAAACAGCTCAGACTCATCAAGCAAGAATGTTATAAGGTCTGTAAGCAGAATACTTTACGGAATAAACATCAGCTCTTATGTAACGGTAGACCTAAGCGGAATAGGCGTTATTACAACTAAGATAGGCGGTGTCCCAGTTACCGCAATAGAGGATGTAACCTTAGGTGCCGTCAATATTCAAAAGGGTCAAAAGCTTAATCTTAAGGGAGAACAGGCGATAGCATATGTTCAGTCCAGAAGCGATGACATTGAAGCAAGCACTCGCAGACTTGCAAGGCAAAAGCAGTTTCTAACCGCCCTTATATCAAAAGCAGGCAACGATATTGTTTCTGACTTTACAAGGCTTACGGATTATTATAACGCTATGAAGCCTTACACCTCCTCCGATATAACCTTTTCGCAGCTTACTTATCTTGTAAGCAACTGCCTCACAATGAATCTCGGAAGCTCAATTGAGTATAAAACAATAGACGGTAGCGTAAATATGGGAGAAAAATGGGTTGAATTCACTCCGGAGGAGGATTCTGTACTTGAGATAATATTTTCAACCTTCTATACTGAGATTAAATAATTAAACCCTATTATTCAAAAAAGGCTTGTAGGCGTTATCAAACAGGTAACACCTACAAGCCTTTAATATTTTGTTTTAAGCTAAGCTTTTCGCCATACTGTTTTATTGACTATGCCCGTATACGATTGAATTATTTTAACAACCTTAATCGAAACATTTTCATCGATATAATCGGGAACCGGAATACCGAAATCACCGTCACGATTAGCATTCACGGCAACCTCCACCGCCTGAAGTAGTGAATTTTCATCAATTCCCGCAAGAACGAAGCAGGCCTTATCAAGCGCTTCGGGGCGTTCTGTAGAGGTTCTTATACAAACTGCCGGAAAAGGCTTGCCGACAGAAGTGAAAAAGGAGCTTTCCTCAGGGAGAGTTCCGCTGTCGGAAATAACGCAAAATGCATTCATCTGAAGGCAGTTGTAATCGTGAAATCCGAGAGGCTCATGCATTATAACCCGACTGTCAAGCTTAAAGCAGCTATCATTAAGGCGCTTTTTGGAGCGAGGATGACAAGAATACAGAATAGGCATATCATATTTTTCTGCGATTGCATTTATTGCCGAAAAGAGAGAAAGGAAATTTTTTTCCGTGTCTATATTCTCTTCTCTGTGAGCAGAAAGTAAAATATACTTACCCTTTGTAAGCTTAAGTCTTGAATGTATATTAGAATTTTCAATATCATTTAAATTGGCATGAAGCACCTCTGCCATTGGTGAGCCGGTAACATAAGTCCGTTCCTTGGGCAGACCGCATTCTGCAAGATATCTTCTTGCGTGCTCGGAATAGGCCATATTAACATCGGATATTATATCAACAATTCTTCTGTTTGTTTCTTCCGGCAGGCATTCATCCTTACAACGGTTGCCGGCCTCCATATGGAATATGGGAATGTGAAGCCTTTTTGCGGCGATAGCCGAAAGGCACGAATTGGTATCTCCCAAAATCAGCAAAGCATCAGGCTTAATTTGACTCATAAGCTTATAGGAGCAGTTAATTATGTTACCCACGGTTGCTCCCAAATCATCGCCGACCGCTTCCATATAAGCCTCCGGCTTATCAAGCTGCAAATCTTCAAAGAAAATACCGTTTAAATTGTAATCGTAATTTTGACCTGTATGAGCCAAAATGCAATCAAAATAGGTACGACATTTGTTTATTACATCCGCAAGCCTTATAATTTCGGGTCTTGTACCCACAATTATAAGCAGCTTCAATTTTCCGTTATTTTTAAATTTTATATCACTGTAGTCGGTTTTAATTTTCATTTTTATACCTTCTCAAAAAAAGTGTCGGGACGGTTTGAGTCAAACTGCTCATTTGCCCACATAAGGGTAACAAGATTTTCTGTGTCGGAAAGATTTATGATATTGTGAGTATACCCGGGAAGCATATAAACCGCTTCCGGCTTATCACCGAAAACCTCAAAGCTTAAAACCTCATCAGAGCCTATTTTTCGTTCTTCGATAAGGCCGTGCCCAGAAACAACAATAAAAATTTCCCATTTTGAGTTATGCCAATGCTGACCCTTAGTAATGTTGGGCTTAGATATGTTTACCGAAAGCTGACCGCATTTTTCGGTTTTAATAAGCTCTGTAAAGCTTCCCCGCGCATCACAATTCATTTTAAGCGGAAGCTTAACCTTCTCCTTCGGAAGATACGAAAGATAGGTTGAATAAAGCTTTTTCGCAAAAGAATCCTTCGGTATTTCCGGCATTAAAAGCGTTTGCGGCTGAGCTTTAAAGTCTTCAAGCAGCTCAACTATTTTTCCGAGCGTTTGCTTGTGTGTATTCGGCGCAAAGCAATATCTGCCATTCTTATCTGAAACAGGCAGAACACCGTCAAACTCACAGCGATGCTCTTTGCCCTCAAGCGCATCAAGCATTTCATAAACAAGATCGTCGATATACAAAAGTTCAAGCTCTGTTTCCGAATTATTAACCGTTATAGGTAAATCGTTTGCAATATTATTGCAAAAGGTTGCAACTGCGCTGTTATAATTCGGACGGCACCATTTACCGAAAAGGTTCGGAAATCGGTATATGAGTACATTTGCACCCGTTTGCTCGTGATAATCAAGAAAAAGCTTTTCTCCTGCAAGCTTTGATTTACCGTATTCGCTGCTTGCAAACCTACCGGAAAGAGATGCCTGAATTGAGCTTGAAAGCATAACAGGACAGGTGTTTTGGTGCTTTTTAAGAGCATCAAGCAGCTTGCTTGCAAACCCGAAATTGCCCTGCATAAGCTCAGCTTCATCTTTAGGTCTGTTAACACCGGCTAAGTTGAAAACAAAATCGGCTTTTTTACAAAATTCTTCTAATTTCTCCTGTTTTGTTTCAATATCATATTCGAAAATCTCGTCAATTTGTAGATTTCTTGTGCGGTCCTTGCCGTCTCTTATATTTTTAAGCGCCTCGCAAAGATTTTTCCCCACAAAGCCTGCGGCGCCGGTTACAAGTATATTCATCCGTCTAATCCTCATCAAACCCGAGCCCTACATATTTAAGCTCATTGCTGTATTCGTTAATTTGCGAGCTCGATATATTTTTAATGTTGTTGTATTCTGTTTTTATTTTATTTCTTCTGAAAAGTATAGCTCTTACCCACCGTACAACCCATAAAAACGGAAGCAAAACGGGACACCGCTTTAGTATGGGAAAGATTAGCCGCATTTGGCTGTAAGTCGGAAAGGCTCTCCTTAAAAATCGATTGTTTTGGCTTTTACCGCTTATTCTTGTTTCAAATGAAAGCTTGCGTGAGGTATGCGTTCCGTATGAACCGCTTGAGAAAATTTTATCGGTAATAAAATCTGACATAACATCCGGCTGTTTTTCGCAGAACCAAACATCGAGTGTGTGCTTTGTGTTTTTGTAAAACTCAAATAGCTGTAGCTTTTTCAATTCCTTTACAATATAATTGTAATCAAGCTCGGTGTTAGCAGCTTCAAAAACATAAAGGTCGGTCATATGCCTTATGCCTATTCCACCGTCACGATAGTGTTTGGTATAATGAGTAAAAAGGTAAATATAATTATCCTCATTACGCATATTGTAGCGACAGTTTTTTTCGCAGATTGCAAAGCTCCAAGCATTTTTGTAATATGCATAGTAATCTTTGTTGTATGATGGAATAAGTCTTTTATGAAGCTCAATATGTAGAGTGCCTTTTTTATCCCAAATAAGCTCGTGATCACTTTCAAGCTTTTCATTATAATCCATGTCTTGCATAAGCTTTTTAATTGTCGGATATTGTTCTTCTTTTATAAGTATATCCGCATCACCCATAGGTCTAAGCTCCGGCTTGGGATAGATATATTTAAGTACAGAGCCCTTAAGCGGTAAATAATCAATCTTATTTTCATCAAAGGCTTTATATAGCTCATTAAGCGCAAAAAGCTGATTTTGAGAAACAAAAATATTTTCAAGGGTAGAGCGCTCTAAGGTCTGCATTACATCAACAGGCGGCGTAATATCCGAATTTTTTATACCGTAATACAGCATTGGAATTATTTGATGCTTTTTTGCTGTTTTAAGCGCCGCTTCCCAATCAAAGTTATCGGGTAAGCTCGTCCTTTCCTCGGTAAGTGCGGCTTTAATAAGACTTATTATTCCGATTTGAAGTTCGTTCACTTTTACACCTCAAGCTTATAGTTTATATTAAATATTACGAATTTTTCTCAAGTGAAGCAAGCCGCTTAAGTTCGTCCTTAATATAAGGAAGACTTGCGATTTTTTCTTTTGTTTCGTCAACTCCGAGCATAGTTGTGTTGCTTGAATTAAATTCGGTCAGAGTATTGCGACCTTCATCGCCCTCTTTAAAATATTTATCGTAATTAAGGCCCCTGTTGTCAGCGGGAACTCTGTAAAAATCACCCATATCAACGGCTTTTGCGCACTCCTCGTTTGTAAGGAGAGTTTCATACATTTTTTCGCCGTGTCTGATACCTATAACCTTTATATCCTCGGATTTGCCGCCAAAAAGCTCGCAAACCGCCCTTGCCTGAGTTTCTATCGTACACGCCGGAGCTTTTTGTATAAGCAAATCACCGTTTTCACCGTGCTCGAATGCAAAAAGGACAAGATCCACCGCCTCTTCGAGGGACATTATAAAGCGTGTCATAGTAGGCTCGGTAACGGTTATGGGAAGACCGCTTTTTATCTGCTCTATCCACAGCGGAATTACAGAGCCTCGTGAACACATTACATTGCCGTAACGGGTACAGCATATCTTTGTTTTACCGGAATTTCTCGACCTTGCAACCGCAACCTTTTCTTCAAGAGCCTTGGTAATACCCATTGCGTTTATAGGATATGCCGCTTTATCGGTCGAAAGGCAGATGACGCTTTCAACTCCTTCATCAATAGCAGCGGTAAGAACATTATCGGTGCCTATAATATTTGTGCGTACCGCCTCCATAGGGAAAAATTCACAGGATGGCACCTGCTTTAATGCTGCGGCATGAAAAATAAAATCAACCCCGTGAATTGCGTTTTTAACCGATTGCAAATCTCTTACATCGCCTATGTAGAATTTTATTTTATCTGCAACCTTAGGCATTTTCGCCTGAAATTCGTGGCGCATATCATCCTGCTTTTTCTCGTCTCTTGAGAAAATGCGAATTTCCCCTATATCGGTATCAAGGAAGCGATTAAGCACCGCATTTCCGAAGCTGCCCGTTCCGCCGGTTATCATTAAGGTTTTGTTTTTGAAAAGGCTCATTTTTTTCTCCTTTTTATTATCGTTTTAATTCGTTTTTTGCAATTGGTAACAAAATCATCATCACAATATTTTTTCATAATTTTAAAAAACATCTTATCAGTAATATTACCGTTTTTAAAATCTGAATAAAATTTCTCTCTGTTTTTGTTTTTTGCTACTGGTTTAAGTAAGGCAGCATTGAATTTTGCCGATTTTTCATAATCCACATCGGAGTAAATCAAATGGGATTTAACATTTTTAAATAATCTTTTTCCTTTTTCGCTACGAATAATAACAAAACTAACTCCACTGTCATCTGATAAATCGGGTAACACATTTTCAATTCCCCAAAAATCGCCCAGAGTTATATCCGAAAAAAAATTATTATCCTTGAACTTACAATTATAACACTGCTCGCATAAATAAATATTCTTAAGAAAGCCTTTCATATACATATTTTGTGTGGCTTTCTGCGTGCGCTTTTCGCCGTTTTCAAACTCAATTGTTGTTGAATAATTCTTCCAACCTGTCGATTTATCCCTGAAAAATACATTTTTTACGGTTAAATTATTTGTTGATTCGATATAGCGGATATATCTCTGCCATATTCGAGGATCGGGCGAACCATGACATATAATATCCTGTGTAATAAGATTATCGTAATCACATTTTAAATATGATTTTAATCCTGCTATTTGGCAAGGTGTACCGGAAAAATATACGATTCTTCCGGCATCGAGAAATTCTTTGACTTTTTTATAAGAATTTCCAATTTTACTTTTAACATATTTTGAACCACGGAATTTTGATAAATCGCATACTTTGTCAATGTAATCAAGCACAACATTCAATTCGTTATTGAACATGGCTCCGATAACAATACCGTTATTAAAAAGTATACTTTCAGCAAGATGTGTGAATATGCCGCCCGAGGAGCTTGAGTACAATATTTCTTGATTTTTTGAATATGCAGCATAGGCAATTTGCATTTTCGAATTATCCATTTTTATTTAACTCAAATCTTTTTATAATTTTATTTATCGGAGCTTTAAACAAATTTTTTTCATAAGAATTAAATCCAAACAACCATATTGAGATTATGTAAACTATTGTGTATATTATTATTCCGATTAGCAGATTGTACAAATTATAAATATTCAAAAACTTCGTTATAAGTGCCCCGATTGCTATAGGCAATAACATAGACGGAAAAATCTTAATTATGTTTTTCCAAAAAAATATAATATCAATATTGCATTTTTTATAATAAAATAAATTCATAAATATTCCGTTGCATATAATCAATGAAAGCGCTGTGCCTATTGCACATCCAACTCCGGATAAATATTTACACATAGGTATACTTAATATAACATTCAAAATTGCGGCAGCGAAATAAACATAAGACCTATAACGATGTAAATTTTTTGCACGCTGTATTTCTATTCCGATGTTTTGAATAAGAGGTACAGTAGCAGGCATCATTAGTATCAGCGCAATATAATAGCTATCACCATAGTCTTGGCCACCCCATTTTAAAACAAATGGGTGACCAAAAAACACAAATCCGGAAATTATTAAACCCAATACAAAAAACTGAATACGCCCGACCTTTGCGAAGAGAATATTTATATCTTTATCATTATTCTGATTCACAAGATTGTGTACCCTCAGAACAAAAACCGATGATATTGTCGTTGACATTTGATTATAATATGTATTTAATTGTGACGCCACGCCGTAAACAGCAGTAGCCGCCGATCCTTGATATATTCCTAATAGAAATTTATCAACATTCCAGTTTATTTGGTCAACAATTATATTCATAAAAATAAATGAAGAAAATACAGCTATTTCTTTAAAAAGCTTCAGTTCAAATTTTTTAAAAACAAAATGCATTTTAAGTTTTTTGAAACAAAAGCATATGTACATCAAATCAATAATTAAATTTATCGCTACAGTTACTATAACCATTCCTACTGAACTGAAACCGAGTACCAAGATCGCAAGTGACAAAAACGGACTAGCTACTGATTTTACGAGATTTAAAATTCTCTGAAAAAAATATTGCTCGTTCGCAGTAATATACGAAGTGAATACACTCGCCAAAAGCGAAAGTGCAACATTAACAACAAGCAACATCATTAGCTTTTGAGTAATTCTAATTTCGCTTGTGGAAAGATTTGCTGAAAAGATGCTACCTGTGTTTAGCACTAAAACAACACCGGAAATAAAAGCTATTATAGCGAGTAAAGAAAACACCGCTAAAAACATTCCGTTAAGGTTTGCAATCTTTTCTTCATCGTCAGATGCTTTATATTTACTGTAAAATCTAATATATGAACTTGAAAGCCCGAAATCAAGCACACTCAGATATGAAACAACAGAGGCTGCAAGAGTATATAATCCGTACTCACTTTGTCCTAAAATCCTGAGCATTATAGGCGTATATATCATCGATACAAGGGCGCCGACTCCTACAGACAAGTAGGAAAGCAATACTCCGGCTTTCAATTGATTAATTTTCATTATTTATATTCCTCAGTGCATTAAGCAAAAATGCTCTTGATTTTAAGCGTTGTTTATCCAATATTTTATCAACCTCATCATAATTGATCCGATCATTAGCTAACTTTCTGATTTTTTCACCGTCATACACGGTAAGTATGCGATTGCTGAGATTTAATTTATCAAGCAATGTAAATATTCTGTCATTCATCTCCGAATTCTCTACCGGAATGCCAATAAATTGTTTATGAAATATTACAGAAAAAACAATACCGTGAAATGAATTTGTCACAACTATTTCGCTGTTTTTTATATTATAGAGCCATTCGTAAATTCCAAAATCGGGTTTTCCGGTTTTAGATGAATAGCTTTCATTATAGATTTTCTTCACATATTCGCATATATTTTCGGCAACTTTTTGATTGTCGTGCAAAATATAGCAAAACACCTTTTGCTTATTAAATGTTTTACCGTGCAACAATGCTTCGTAAGCGCCTTTTTTAAGTAACAATGTGGGGTCTAAAACAACTTCCGCATCCTTAAAAACATCCGAAAGAATATCTTTTCCACTTTGCTCCCTTACGCCGATGGCAGAAAATTTTTTAATTTCAGGATATACTTTTTCTTTCATTTCGTCAGGCAATTTTTCTGTCCCGAAACTTACTGCATACCCTATTCTTTTGGTGTTGGAATTTAAAAAATTTAAAAAATAACTAAGTGTGGTTTTTCCTTCAGCTTCTAATGTAAAGCTGGGATTCCATACTTGGTCACTTCCGCAAATAACGATATCATAATCATCAGTGCATTTGAAAAGTGATTTATTATTAAAATATCTTCTTTTTGATAATTTAAGCTCTTTTTTTCTGAATTTACTTACATTGCGGCTTTTTTTGAGCTCCCTGAAATTTCTGTTTTTAGCATTTACTATAAACTGTATCGCTTTTATCCTTAACGGAATATAGTTTATAATCTCTGTATTAAATCCGGATTGTATGAGAAAATGTTGCAATGCATAGGATTGCAATACAGCCCCGTAGTTATCGGCCCAATGAAATGTGATTGTAGCTGTTTTTTTCATCATTTCACCTGCCAGAAAAAGTAATACGGATTAGCCATAGCCCATGTTGAAGTGCTGATACTGTACAGACCGAAAACACCGAAGCAGATTAAAATACCGCTGATGAATATTTTTCTGTTTGATTCTTCTTCCATTTTTAACACAAGACGAGGAAGCAATAGCGGCAAAAAGATCATAAAATAATATCCTACTCTTATCGCAATATTGTACAAGCCGCCAAAGCACTGGGCTATACAGGCAATATAAAACAGGTTCATATAACCGTTTAGCTGTTCATCATCCTTATAAAAAACAATACCTAAAGCATAAATCAAAACAAAAACTATTAAAAGCGTGAGTGCACCTGTCTCTTTCATCTCTGCCGATTCTTTAAACCATACGGAAAAAATGCGAAAAAGCGGTTTTCTTAAAACATAAACTATTGCTATAAAAACAATTGAGGCAATGCGTTTGTTTTTATTGATTTTCAAATAATACAAGGGATATGCCGCTAAAAAGACGAAAGCAGAATAATGAAAGGTTGTTGCCAAAAGCACTAAAAGGATAAACCAAATCGGTTTTTTCTTTTGAACAAATGTGAATGCAATAACACATATTCCTATTGCCAAAATTTGGCGCACTGCGGAAAAATAGATTAAAAATACAGGTAATCCTAAAAATATATAATATGATACCACGGGATAAGGACTGTTCTTTTTAATCAGCCTATACATGGGATATAATGCGCAAAAAG
>CAYLQF010000054.1:0-1355 GCA_964385735.1 uncultured Ruminococcus sp.
TTCATTTTAAGGCTTTTACCGCCGAAAGCAATATCCCACAGCTGTTGACCCTTAAAGGGCAGTAAAATAAAGTATCCCTTGGTGTTTTGAGCCTTAAGCGCACATACTCCGCTTTTGTATTTAAAGGCAGTGACCCTGATATCTCCGTGACTGAGCATATCAAAGGGGGCTTCGGTAAAATCCTGCGGTCTTAAATTAACAGTCATTACTTTTCATCCTTTTTCTAAAAAACCGCTGCAGCCGGAAGGCTCCGAGCCGCTGCGGTTTTGTTTTTTATTCTGCTATTTTTGCAAAGCCGGAGGCAACATCATATACAAGCTGTAAATAATGAATTCCGCTCATCGGCTTATTCGGCCAGTTGCCGCAGCCTATCTCAAGATTATACGGCCCCTTATAGCCGACCCCCTTCAAGGCAAGGGAAATCTTTTCGTAATCGTTTGTATCAAGCCAATCATCAAGCGTTCCGGGTAGCAGATGCATATCTCTGCCGGCATTTCCGTTCATATGAAGCGCTATAAGATGCTTTCCGAACGCCTTTATCATTGCAACAGGGTCCTGATTTGTTACTATTGCGTGACCCGTATCAAGGCAAACACCTATAAGCGGATGATTCATTTTATCGACATATTCCATAATATCGTCTGCGGTTGTGTAATGACAGTCGGCATAAGCCTCGCCGCCGGCAAAAACATTTTCCATAGCAAGCGCAACATTATGCTTTTCAAGATAGGGAAGCAGCTTATTAAGCATTATTATATTGCCCTCTACTGTTGCCTTTTTACTGTCTTCGAAATAAAGGTGAATAACCGCCGTGGGGCAGCCCATCTCACCGCACATTTTAATTTCATTAACATAAGTGTCGAAGTAATCCGATTCGAATTTATTATAAAGACCGTCTCCGTAAAAATCGCCCGGCAGATAGTGAAGGTGTGCCTGACTTGCCTTTAATTCCGCCGCTTCAAGATCCTTATACATACCCATAAAGAGCTCATAGCCTTTTTCGGTTGCCGCATACTCTTTAGAAGCCAAGCAGTAAAAGCCGAAATCAACACCGGCAAAGCCTATTTCCTTCATAATTTTTGCCGTTTGCAGGGAATTAAGACCAAGCCCACGCATAGCAGCTCCGAAGCCGTAAGAAATATCCATAATTTTTCCTCCTACTCAGCAAGCTTTGCGTAGCCCGAAGCTACTGCGTAAACAAGCTGTAAATAATACACTCCGCTCATAGGCTTGTTGGGCCAATTTTCTCCGCAGCCTATTTCAAGATTGTAGGCACCGCTGTAGCCGATTTCCTTTAATGCCCTTGAAACCTCGCCGTAATCGTTGGGGTCAAGCCACGAAGCAAGCGTTCCGGG
>CAYLQF010000054.1:1455-6729 GCA_964385735.1 uncultured Ruminococcus sp.
ACATTACCGTTAAAGGTAGCCTCCTTACTGTCCTCGAAATAAAGATGTATAACCGCAACCGGACAGCCGATCTCCCCACAGGTCTCAATAGAGTTTATATATGCCGGCAGGTATTCGTCCTCGAACTTTTGATAGAGTCCCTCGCCCCATATATGCCCCGGCAGATAGTGCAGATGTGATTGACAGACCTTAAGCCCCGCCTTTTCAACATCGGCATATCTTTGAAGATAAAGTTCCTTTGCGGCGGCTGTTCCGCCGAAGGTCGCCGAGCCGAATTCGCAAAATCCGAAATCGACACCGTCAAACCCTATTTCCTTCATAATTTGTGCCGCCTGCGCCGTACCGAGACCTAAGCCTCTTGAAGCGGTACCTAAGCCGTAAGAAACATCCATATTATCACCTTTCACCTTTTAAAGAGTGTCTATAAGCTCTTTTACGGCATTGTAAAGCGTTTTTTCGATATTTTCTATCTTATCGAGACGGCTCAGCCTATCCTCTGCCGGAATATTCACACCCTTTAGGGTATCGTAAATTCTCGGCTTTTGGCCGTTATCGGTAAGAGAGTGCAAAAGCATATCAAAGCCCCGTTTTAACACCGCACCGTTATTATAGATAAATCCGTTTTCATTGTCAAGAGCTATAACCGCATTTTCATTAGGCTTTAAGGCTACGGCTACGACAAGCGAGCCGTTATTCTCCTGAGAGCTTAATTCAAATTCGGCTTTTTTACCGTTTACAAGCACTTCTACATTTGATTTTGCATTAAAGCCCTTAAAGCAAACGGCAAATTTCCGTTCCTTAGGCAAAAGCCCTGTATTGCCCGAGGCGGCGTTTATTTTAAACAAAGCCTTTTTGTCGGAATATTCAAGGCTCATACCGGTTTTAACGAAATCGCCCTTTAAATAGCTCTTATCAACACCGTTATCCTCATAAAGCGTAAAGCTGTTGTCGGCACCGGGTGCAACCGTTATTTGAAGCTCCTTGCCGAAGGTCTGCTTGTTATCGCCCTTGATATGAGCGTTTTGCACAACAATGGCACCCGCCTTTAAAAATACAGGCAGCTCGGAAAGACCTCTGTAGGTATCAAGAATTCTTCCGCCCTTGTATACTATACCGGAAAAGGCGTCTGTCCACAAGCCGTCCGGCAGCCATACCGAGGTTTTTGCAAGAAGAGCTTTCCTGTTTGCCTTAGTAGTAACGGGACAAACCAGCATTTCGCTGCCGAAGAAATATTCGTTTTTAAAGGAATATGCGTTTTTATCCTCGGGATATTCATAATAAAGCGGAGTGCAGAGCGCCTTAAGCTCGTTATAGGTACGATAGTTCATAGTATAAAGATACGGGAACAGAGAATGGCGAAGCCTTAATATTTCCGAAACATTTTTTCTTGCCTCCTCGCCGTAATTCCACGGCTCCTTACCCATAAAATCGTTATCCGTGCAATGAAGCCTGCAAACGGGTGAAAATACACCGAACTGCACCCAACGGGTGTAAAGCTCGTCATCCCTCTCGCCGAGCTCAAAGCCGCCGAGGTCGTGACTCCAATAGGGATAGCCGATATTAGCGGCAGTTGCGGTAAAATACGGCTCGAAGTTAAGAACCTCCCATTTAATAGCCGTATCGCCCGAAAAGCCCACATAGTATCTTTCGCTGCCCGTGCCGGCATAGCGAGAGAAGAACATCGGGCGGCGGTCGGAGCGGTTACAGTCCAGCGAATGGAAGTGATTGAGTGCCCAGAGCGGGTCAAGACCCTTCATAGCGCTTTCGGTGCCCTGCTGCCAATCCACCCACCAAAACTCAACGCCCTCCTCCTCGTGAGGATGATGTACAATTTCAAAATAGGGCTTCCAAAAATCCTTGTTTTCGGGAGCAAATTTAACCGTTTCCTTAGTTTCGGGGTCTATACCCATTGCCCTTGCCATTTCGGGATAGGCATCCTCATGGTCCTGTATGCCCTGCGCCGGATGAAGATTTAAGGAGGGGTAAAGTCCCCTGCTTCTTAAATCCTTAAGGAATTTCTTATGGTCGGGGAAACGGCCGGTATCCCAAGAATACCCCGTCCACTCCTGCGACCAATCCTTTGCACCGCTTCCTCTTGACCAATG
The DNA here is from genome assembly GCA_964385735.1 of uncultured Ruminococcus sp. Lineage (GTDB taxonomy): Bacteria > Bacillota > Clostridia > Oscillospirales > Acutalibacteraceae > UBA737. The sequence continues at coordinate 3,561 of CAYLQF010000054.1, forward strand.
CCAATCCATATCTATAACGGCAACGGTGAGGGGAATATCCTCGCTGACGAAACGGTCCATAAGGTCTATGTATTCCTGCTGAGTGTAGGCGTGGAAGCGGCTCCACCAGTTACCGAAAACATACGCCGGCAGAAGCGGAGGCTTGCCGCATATGGCGTAAAGCGCCGCCGTTGCGCCGTAATAATCGTGACCGTAGCCGAAGAAATATATATCGGTTGCCTTGCTTTCTCTCGGCTGAATAAAGCCGTCCGGCAAAATGAGGAGCTTTTCGCTTTCGTCAATAACCGAATAGCCTTTTTCGGAGCATACACCGTCTTCAAACGGGAAATTCTTAATCGGCACCTTATCACCGGCACCGTCTAAGGTGCGCCATGTGCCCTTAAGGGTTTTAACGACATCACCGAAATGCCAAACAGGCTCGTTTTTAAAGCCGATAAGCTTTATTTTAAGGGTTTCCTTAGAGGGCCTTGTGCCGATTTTATAGGTAAGCTGCAGGGCATCGGTTTTAATAATTAGGCTTCCGCCCACGGTCTGCACCTCATAGGTAGGTGTTTTAAATTTGCGGTTAACAACGCCCTGTGTAGGCAAATCGCAGAATTTTGCCTTTGAATTGTATTCAATTCGTATAAGCCGGTTAAAAAGCACCGTAAAGCGGCACTTGCCGGATACAATTATACTGTCTTTTTCAGCCTCGGGCGCATAATTGCCCGAAAAATGCTTCGGCAACATAAAAATCTCCTCACTTTTCTAAAGGATTAAAATTTTAAGCTGTTCTTTGTAGCTTAAAAGCGACGGCTCTGCGACAGTACTATCGCAGAGCCGTCGCCGCAGATGAAAACAAAAACAGTTTAAAGCTTAGTCTTCTTTTTCAGAGGGCTCCTCTGCCGAGGTGTCCTCAATATCCGAATTTTCCGCCGTATCGGCAGCCTCCTCAGACTTCTCGCCCGATACCTTGGTCTTTTTCTTCTTTATAACGACAATCGTAGCAACCGCAGCAGCGGCAACAACAATAACCGCCACACCGATTATTACAAGGTAAAGAGTGCTTCCGGAGCCGTCTCCTTTAGAGCCTATATTCGCCGAGCCGCTTACCGATGCCGAGGACCGACTTACATCCTCCGAGGCATCCACCGTTTCGGAAAGGTCGCCCCAGTCGTAATCGACATACTGCCTCGTAGGCAGGTTATTAAGGTCGTAAAGCAGATTTCCGTCAAGATCGTAAAGCTTTTGGGTATTCTGATTATGAATAACTATCTGAAGATCGTCAACCTCCATCCAGTTATCCTCCTTGATAACCTCAACTCCGAGTAAATAATACCTGTCGGTATTAGCCGTGGTGGAGGCTTCAACAAGATGATTGTTTAAGGAAACCGCTATATTCCAATCCTCGGGATCGTCCTCATCGGCAGGCCAGATTTGAGAAACCTTACCGTCTCCCCTGCCGCTTACCGTAATGGTGGTGCCGTGCTCGGCACTGCTGTCGGTATTATAGTATTCCTCAAGGTAAACCTGAATATAATGCTGCTCGCCTCTCCATTTGTAAAGCACGGCAGGCGAAGAGCCGGCTTCAAGCCTGTCGAACTTAAACTTCGGGCTGTATACGCCGTAATAAGCGCTCGGGGCATCTATATGAATATATGTGTTGCCCTTTGAATCCTTTTTAAGCGAGGCTATATCGGTTATCTTGCTTATCTGCTTACCGGTTGTGGAAAAACGAGAGGTCCAATACATAAAGCCCTGCTCGAAATCAAGGTTGGGAAAGCCATCCCCGTGAATTACCGGAGTATAATAACGGATATTTCCGTTATTTGACGGCACCTTAATGCCCTCCTCATAGGTTCCGAACTCGCCGTCTGCAAAAACGCCGATTGCCAAGGTGCCGACTGCAATAATAACCGCAACCGTTAACGCCGTAAGTGTCTTTAAAAAGCTTTTTTCAGGCTTCATTGCTTTCGCCCCTTTTTAAATCTGAACCGAGACTGCTTATTCACCCTCGGGGCTGTCGGCTTCTGCCGTGTCCGTGTCCGAAGGCCCTTCGGTGACTTCCTCCGGCTTCTCATCAGATGCCTTAGCCTTTTTCTTCCTTACGATAACAACCGTAGCAACCGCAGCAGCGGCAACAATAACAACCGCAGCGGCGATTATTATCCAGTAAAGGTTGTTTCCCGTTTCCTTTTGAGCCTGCTGTGTCACCTTATCCGAGCCGCTTACCGATGCTGAGGATTGGCTTACATCCTCTGAGGTATCAACCGTTTCGGAAAGGTCGCCCCAATCGTAATCGATATACTGCCTCTTGGGAAGATTTGTAAGATCGTAAAGCAAATTGCCCTGAAGGTCGAACACCTTACCGGAGGTGTCGTTATGTATAACTATCTGAATATCGTCAAGCTCAATCCAGTTGCCCTCGGAAGTAACCTCAAGACCCAGAATATAATACATAGCCGGATATTTGCCGGTGGCATCGGTTGCAGTAGCAGCCGCAACTGGCTTGTTATTTAACGAAAGAGCTATGTTCCAATCCTCGGGATCGTCCTCGTCGGCGGGCCAAATCTGGGTGGCGCCTCGGTCTCCGTTATTGCCGACTCTGAGCGAGTTGCTGTATTTGCCGTCGCTTCCGATAAGATAGCGCTCCTCAAGATAAACTTGAGCATAGGGCTGGTCGCCTCTCCACTTATAGAGAAGTCCGGGGGTTGAGCCTTCCTCAAGCTCGTTTATCAAAAATCTTACCGAATAAAGACCGTAATACGAGCTCGGAGCCTCTATATGAACATAGGTATTGCCCTTTGAGTCCTTCTTAAGCTCGGCTATATCGGTTATCTTGCTTATCTGCTTACCCGTTGAAGAGCGTCTTGTAGTCCAATATTTAAAGCCCTGCTCGAAATCGAGATTGGGGAAGCCGTTTTCCGAAAGAATCGGAACCGAATATATTCCGTTCGAATCCCCCGCAGGAATTCGAATGCCCTGCTCATAGCTGCCGTAATCATCTGCCGCTATGGCACAAACCGCCGAGCCGACGGCTATTACAGCCGCTATAGCCGAAGCTATAATGCTTTTTAAAAATTTGCCTTTAAGCTTCATATTTATCGCTCCTTTCTTAATTTAAAACAAAAGGCTGCTTTAAAGCTTACTCTGTTTCTTCAGAAGCTTCCTTTGCCGAATTATCTGAATT
>CAYLQF010000054.1:6829-10172 GCA_964385735.1 uncultured Ruminococcus sp.
GTGTCACCTTATCGGAGCCGCTTACCGATGCTGAGGATTGGCTTACATCCTCTGAGGTATCAACCGTTTCGGAAAGGTCGCCCCAATCGTAATCGATATACTGCCTCTTGGGAAGATTTGTAAGATCGTAAAGCTCATTGCCCTGAAGGTCGAACACCTTATTCGAGGTTTCATTTACAACAACTACCTGAATATCGTCAAACTCCATCCAGACATCCTCTTTTGTAACCTCTACGCCTATAGAGTAATACCTCTTGGGATTTTCCGAGGTCGATTCCAAAACCTCACCGAGAGGAACCGAAAGAGCTATGTTCCAATCCTCGGGATCGTCCTCATCGGCGGGCCAAATCTGGGTGGCGCCTCGGTCTCCGTTATGACCTATACACTTTGACTTTCCGCCCTCTTCCTTATTATCGGCGCTGTAATACTCTTCAAGATAAACCTGAATATAGTGCTGGTCGCCTCTCCACTTATAGAGAAGTCCGGGGGTTGAACCGACGCTGAGCTCGTCTATAGTGAACTTGGCGGTTCTAAGGCCCGCATAGGCTCTTGTTTCGTTTATACGAACATAGGTATTATTCTTCGAATCCTTTTTAAGCTCGGCAAAATCGGTTATTTTACGCATCGTATCGGTGTTGTTATAGCTGAACATCCAATACATAAAGCCCTGCTCAAAATCAAGATTGGGGCAGCCGTTGCCGGGAATGCTCTGATGATAAAATACATAAAAGGGAATCGGTGCCTTAATACCCTCTTCATATGTTCCGTAGCCGCTAACCGCAAAGCTGGGAACAGCCGAGGCACAGAACGCCGAGCCTATGGCTATTACAGCCGAAATCGCACCGGCAACAAGGCTTTTTAAAAGCCCTCTTTTAAATTTCATCTTTTATGTACCTCTCAATAAGCTGTTTTAATAACATTGCTGCAGCCCGAGCCGACTGTTACCGTTGCACCGTTGCTCTCGGAAGTATCTCTGAGTATGTTTTTGCCCTGATGTGTTCCGCAGCATATCGGATAAGCGCACTCCTTAAAGGTGTTGTTTTCAAAGAGGTTTGCAACCATCCACGGACCCTGCCAGTTATCGTTTTGAGTGCCGCCGTCATATCCGGATACGGGATTGCCCAGCTGTATACCCTGAGCGCCCTGATTCTTCCACGAGCCCTCATAATCGGGTATCTTGTTAAATTCGTTCTTTCTGAAGGTTACACCGAAGGTCATCTCGCAGGGGATATCTCCGGAGCCTTCTACCTTCTGTGTGCAGAAGAAGCGAACACCTACGCCGCAGTTTTCGATAACATTACGGTCGTAAGAGGACCATGCTATAACCGCCTTAGCGTCACTCGAATCCGGGGTATAATATGCGGTATGGCATATACCGATAGGCATATTCTTCATTATATTTCTGCTGAAGGTAAGATTATGCGCACTGCCGTAAACCTGAATTCCGGTGGTAGAGCCTGTTTCCTTCTGATAGTTGGTATAGCCGTCTATCGTGTTTTCGCAGGAATAAACATTTTTAAAAGCATAGTTAACAAGTGCGTGACTTGTAGAGTCGGGTATAATATCCCACGGCTCGTCAACAACAATGGTGTTGCCCTTACGCTGAACAACGGTTCTGTACTGGGATTTACCCTTGCCGTTATTTATGGAAATAACGCTTCCGGCAACAACCTGATTTTTATCGGAGGAACCGAGTGTTATCGAGGTTTCGTCTGCCGAAACAACCGGACCGTTGAACTTATAGCCTAAGTTCTCAAGCAAAATTACTTCGCCGGCGTTGGCATTGGGTATACCTACACGGAGGAATTCGTTATGGCTTATGTACATATTAACGCCGTGACCCTGAACAACAACACCTCTGCCGACGGTATAGTCGTTAGTGGTGAATTCACCGGTATCATCGGTAAAGTAATCCTTACCTATAAGCTTGTTCGAGCTTACATCAACATCATCAACATGAGTGAGTATCGCACCGTCCTGTCCGTAATAAATACCGACATAAAGGTTAGATAAAAGCTCATTTCCCGTTATTGATACCTTTTTAGCATTATAAACCGTTCCTATACCGAAGGCATCAAACTTATTGTTCTCTATACGAACGCCGTAGGCGCTTGTAACATTTATCGGAAATTTGTACGATCTTGAGGTGGTTTCGCTTACCCACTGGTTGAAAACATTATCGTGGATATACAAATTATAGTAACCTGTATCGACAAGGTCTGCCTTAAAGCTTATAAAGCCGCCCTTAACCTTGCCCTTAGTGCGCTTCTGCTCGAAGCAAATCTTGGTTATTTCAACAGGACCGCCGTTAAAGGTTATGGCATCGCCCTCTATATTATAGCCGGTGTAAATTATGGTTTTATCTGTGCCTGCACCCTCAAGCTTAAGGCTCTTGTCAACGGTTATGGCACTCTTAAGGAAATATGCACCTGCGGGGAAGTACAGAATGTCGCCCTTTTCGGCTGCATCTATCGCAGCCTGAATAGCCTCGCTGTCGTCGTTGGTTCTCGAAGCGGGGTCTGCACCGTAGTCCTTAACATTAACGATGTTGCCGTTGAACTGAACTGCGGTTTCCTCAGAGTAGGTAAGCATTTCGGAGCTTTCCGCAAAGCCCTCCTCGCCGCCATGGCCGTTATGTACCAAAATCTTATACTTACTGTCTGCCGTAAGACCCTCCGGAACTGTTATGGTAATCTTTCCGGCATCGGCAAAGGTCGTCTGCGCCTCGCAGTACTCCTTACCGTCCTCGCTTACAAGGAAAACATGAGTAAGATTTTCATTATCGGTTGTAAGATTTTCGCCGTATATCGAAAGGCTCTCGCCCTCAGTCATCGCGGGAAGACCGATATTCCAGATTTTGGGCTTGTTTACAAACTTAACATTGCTCTTTCCGGCAGAGGTCTCAACATAAACGGCATAAAGACCGTATTCGAGACTTTCGTCGATAAGAACCGAGATATAGTTGTCGTCAACAACGGTGAACTGTGCTTCGTGAGCCTTGCCGTTATCCTTAGTGGACTGAGAATAAACATAAGCCTTCATTCCCGAAGCCGAAAGACCCTCGCCGGAAACAACAACGCTGTCTCCCGGGTATGCCTGACTGTTAATTTCGGCAAGAACGGGAGCACCGCTTGCTTGCGTAATCTCGGGCAGCTCAAAAACATCGCCCACAGCCGCAGGTGTTCCCGATTTAAGGGAGGTATCTACCGTAGGCTGAGACCCTTTATTGTCATTTTCGCCGCCGCAGGCCGCAAAGCAGACCGCAAGAGAGGCTATCATAACAATGCACAAAAGAATGCTCAGTATTTTTTTCATTTTTATCGCTCCTTACAGTTTTTCTGTT
>CAYLQF010000055.1:0-9838 GCA_964385735.1 uncultured Ruminococcus sp.
TCTCGAATTAAAAAAACAATAATTTCTGCGAAAACCAACGGTCGGGAAATGAAGCCATAGCATAAACAAAAGCTGTATTTCTCGTATTAAAAAAGCTGTGCTTTCATATCCTAAATTCGTAAAAGGCTCTTGACAAAACAGTATACTTGCATTATAATAACAAATAGTTGAACAACTGCTCAATTGAATAAGTGTTTTGGAGTGATTTATATGACCGAAAAAACGGAATCCTTAGCCACCGGCGGCGATTTAGTCAGCAGGGCACAGGAGCTTATGCCTGATATCGACACCTTATATGACCTTGCCGACCTTTACAGAGTGTTTGGCGACAGCACAAGAATCAGAATACTTTATGTGCTTTATGAAAACGAGGTTTGCGTTTGCGATATTGCCGAAATTTTAAGTATGACAATGTCTGCAATATCTCATCAGTTAAGGGTTTTAAAGGCAGCGGGGCTTGTTAAGTATCGCAGAGAGGGAAAAACCTGCTATTATTCCTTGGCAGACGACCATGTTAATACCATACTTGCACAGGGTATGGAGCATATAACAGAGGGATGAATATGAAAGAGCATAAAACTGATATTATCAAGCTTATTTTATCCGCTGTTCTGCTTTCGGCTGCGGTTGCTATTACAAAGCTTATTTTTACCGACCTTCCAGTTTGGGCAAATATACTTATATACGCCGTTCCCTATCTTATAGTCGGCTACGAGCCTATTTTCGAATCTGTTACCAATATAGCACACGGTGAAGTTTTCGATGAATGCTTTTTAATGAGCATTGCAACCATAGGCGCTTTTGCTATAGGAGAATATCCGGAAGCGGTATTTGTTATGCTGTTTTTCTCCTTGGGTGAGCTGTTTGAGCATATTGCCTCCGACAGAAGCCGTAGCTCTATAGGCGAGCTTATGAATATCCGTCCCGATACCGCTGAGGTTGAGATAAACGGCAGTATAAAAACAACTTCTCCCGAAGAGGTTAAAAAGGGTGATATTGTTGTTGTAAAGCCGGGGGACAGAATCCCTCTTGACGGCGAGGTTATATTCGGGGAAAGCTCGGTTGATACCTCTGCTCTTACGGGAGAGGCGCTGCCTAAGACCGTCAGAGTCTCCGATAAGGTGTATAGCGGCACTGTTAATCTTACGGGGCTTATAAAAATCAGGGTTGAAAGCATATATGCCGAATCAACCGTCAGCAGAATACTTGAGCTTGTTGAGCATTCGGCAGAGAAAAAAGCAAAAACCGAGAGGCTTATAACAAAATTTTCAAGGATATATACTCCGGTAGTTGTTACGCTTGCCGTTTTGCTTGCTATAGTACCGTCACTTATAACCGGAGATTTCAGCCGTTGGCTGTACAGCGCCTTAACCTTTCTTGTTGCCTCGTGTCCGTGTGCACTTGTTGTATCCGTGCCGTTAAGCTTTTTCAGTGCTATAGGCGGCGCCTCAAGGCGAGGGGTGCTTATTAAGGGCTCGGATTCTCTTGAAGCCTTATCAAGGCTTCAAAATGCCGTTTTTGACAAAAGCGGCACAATAACCTTGGGTAATTTCGAGGTAACGGCGGTTCATCCCAACATTTTAGATGAGAAGTCTTTGCTAAAGCTTGCGGCTGCGGCAGAGAGCTTCAGCACACATCCTATATCGCTGTCGCTTAGGAACGCCTGCGGTGAAATTCCTCCTCAAATGACCGCTGAAAGCATTGAAGAGCTGTCTGGCAGAGGCGTTTGCGCAAGGGTTGAGGGAAAACGCATTCTTGTCGGCAACGATAAGCTTATGAAGCAGTTTGGTATAGCGTATCGCACCTGCCATAGGCAGGGGACGATTGTTCATATTGCCTGTGACAACGAGTATTATGGGCATATAGTTATATCGGATACAATAAAATCGGATTCGAAGCGGGCTGTTGATGAGCTTAAGAAAAGCGGTATTAAAACCTATATGCTTACAGGCGATAATGAGAGTGCGGCGGCTGCGGTTGCAAGGGAGGTGGGAATAGATACCTACCGCTCGGAGCTTATGCCCGACGGGAAGGTTTCCTGCCTTGAGGAAATTATTTCAAGCACCTGCGGCACAACGGCCTTTGTCGGAGACGGTATAAACGATGCACCTGTGCTTGCAAGGGCAGATGTCGGTATAGCTATGGGTGCCTTGGGTTCGGATGCCGCTATAGAGGCCGCCGATATAGTTGTAATGGATGACAGTCTTGCAAGGCTTCCTATTGCCGTTAAAGCGGCGAAAAAGTCAATGCGTATAGCAAAGGGTAATATTGTTTTTGCGCTTTCTGTTAAGATAGCGGTTCTTGTTATGGCGGCCTTTGCCGTTCCGAAGGTTATGTGGCTTGCCGCTTTTGCCGATGGCGGAGTGCTTGTGCTGGCGGTTTTAAATTCAATGCGTTCATCTAAAATATGAAACGCAGGGCTTTTAGTTTACCTATTTAAAGAAAAAGTCTGCGGTGTAAGGACTCACCCTTACACCGCAGACTTTTATGCTTATATAATATAAAGCAATATGCACAGAAAATGCAGCACGCTTCCTATAACAACAAAAATATGAAACACCGAATGTACATAACGAATAACCTTTTTACCTGCTATTCCGTACAGTACAGCGCCGAGAGTATAGGAAATTCCGCCTGCCAAAAGAAGCCACATACCGTTTTTCGGGATTGCCGAAACAGTTACCTTACCCGGGAAAACTATACACCAGCCGAGAGCAATATAGCATATCATAGAAAATACCGCATATTTTTTAAGGTCGATTGCATTAAGCACTATTCCGAGTATTGACACGCCCCAAACAACCCCGAATACCGTCCATCCGAGGGCGGTGCTTTTTTCTCGCAGTGCGCAAAGCGCAATGGGCGTGTAGGTTCCGGATATCAGTATAAATATTGTGCAGTGATCGATAATCTGCATAACCTTTTTTGCCGTGTTAGGCAACAGCCCGTGATAAACGCTCGACATAGTGTAGAGTGTTATCATTGAAAAGCCGAATATAAAGGCTCCCACTATTTTATATGCATCGCCTGTAAAAAATGCCTTTATAACACAGCCTGCAAGTGCAAGCACTCCGAAGGCTCCACCCACTATGTGCGAAACCATATTGAAAATTTCTTCGCCCCGTGTATAATCGGGAAGAAGACGGTCCTTAAGCTTAGTTCGCTTCATATAGGGTCACCTGTTATTCATTCGAGAGAAGCTTTGCCATAATATCCGGTCCATGAGAAACAAGCCGCCCCGTTTTTAGGGCGAGCTCCTCGGTGAAGCTGCAAACGCCCTGTTTTTTCACCCTGCTGTCGAAAATGAGATACGGAACCGGATTTGAGGAATGAGTTTTAATGTCAAGCGGAGTGGGATGATCGGGCATAACAAGTATTCTGTAATCGTCTCCGCAGGAGTTAAGATATTCAAGGCAGAGCTTTAAAGCTCTGCTGTCAATATATTCTATAGCCTTAACCTTGTTTTCCGCTTCTCCTCTGTGTCCGCATTCATCGGGAGCCTCAAAGTGCAGATAAACCAGCTCGCAGCCCTCCTTGAAGGCATTTATTGCGGCTTTTGCCTTTCCCTCGAAGCTTGTATCAATATATCCCGTAGCTCCCTCCACCTCGGGAGTTAACATACCTGCACATTTTCCTATACCCTTAAGTAAGTCGACAGCGCTTACGACACAGCCGGATACCTTGTTTTTCTCCTTGAAATTTTCAATGCTCGGCTTTGTGCCCTCACCCCAAAGCCAGATAGAATTTGCCGGCCGTTTTCCCTCGGAAATTCTTTTAAGGTTTACAGGATGATTTTTAAGCAAATCGTAGCTTTTTTCCATAAGTGATATAAGCTCAGCCGCATTATCCGATTTGCTGAGGTAATCACCTATAATCTTTCCGCTTATGTCGTGTGGCGGTGTCATAGCTCCGAGCTTTGTTGTACCGTTTGAAACAACAAGGCAGTGCCTATAGCTTACACCGGTGTAAAATTTATAAATATCGTTTCCGAAGGCGCTTTGAACAGCTTTTATAAGCTCGTCTGCCTCCGAGGTCGAGATGTCTCCGCCGCAGTAATCAACCATTGTTTTGCTTTTGTAATCGACTTCCTCAGATAATGTTACCAAATTACAGCGCAGGGTAACATCTGTGTCCTTAAGGTCAATTCCTATTGAAGCCGCCTCAAGCGGAGAACGACCCGTATAGCATTTTAAGGGGTCATACCCCATAACCGAAAGATTTGCAACATCACTTCCGGGCTTTAATCCGTCTGCAACGGTTTTGCACATTCCGACCTCCGCAAAGCGTGCAAGCGAGTCTATAAACGGCTTGCTTGCACATTCCATCGGTGTTTTATTGTTTAAAGTGGCATTGGGTGTGTCTGCCATACCGTCACAAAGTAATACCATATATTTCATTGTTTTTCAGCTCCGTTTGTTTAAAAATCACTTTATGTAATTATAACAGCTTGAAGGTAGGTTGTAAAGCAAAAAAGACTTTATATTGCTTAAAAAATGTAGTATTATTATAGTGACCCGCTATGGTCACTATAACAAATACCGGAATGAACAGGAAGATTTCTATGAGTTTATCAAAATGTGAAGTGCTATCTCCGGCAGGCTCCCTTGAGTCCCTGTATGCCGCAGTAAGGAGCGGAGCGGATGCGGTTTACCTTGGCGCAAAGCGCTTCAGTGCAAGGAGAAACGCCGAGAATTTTGATGATGAACAGCTTAAGGAAGCTATAAAATACTGTAAAATAAGAGGTGTTAAGGTTTATCTTGCTGTTAATATCCTTATTAAAGAATCGGAAATAAGCGATGCTGTAGCTACCGTCCGGTCGGCATATGAAAACGGATTGGACGGCGTTATAGTTCAAGATCTCGGCCTTTGCCGAATTCTAAGGGAGCTTTTTCCCAAGCTTGAGCTTCATGCCTCCACTCAAATGACGGTTTATTCTCCGGCTCCTCTTAAAAAGCTGAAGAAGCTTGGAATTTCAAGGGTCGTTGCCGCAAGGGAAATGAGCAAGGGTGAGCTGAAAAAGCTTTGCTTTGAGGCAGAGCAGCTTGATATGGAGGTTGAGGTCTTTGTTCACGGAGCGCTTTGTATGTCTGTTTCCGGTCAATGCCTGCTTTCGGCAATAATCGGCACAAGAAGCGGAAACAGAGGACTTTGCGCCGGACCCTGTAGGTTGCCGTTTAAGGTAAGCTCGGGCACGGGATTTGACCTAAGCCTTAAGGACCTTTCTTTGATAGAGCATATACCGGAGCTTATTGAGATGGGGGTCAAATCCCTTAAAATAGAGGGCAGAATGAAAAGACCGGAGTATATCGCTGCCGCTACCGCCTCCTGTCGCCTTGCGGCAGACGGTATGCCTATCCCAAGGGAGCTTTCCGCTGCTTTGAGTGATGTCTTTACCCGTTCCGGCTTCACAGACGGTTATTATACCGAGAAAAAGGGAGCAGATATGTTCGGGGTAAGAACAAAGGAGGAGGCAGTGCTTTCAAAATCCGCATTTTCGTATTTACATTCGCTTTATCGCAACGAGCGGAGCAGCATTCCGGTTGATATATCCTTTGAGGCGCAAAGGGGCGGCAATATAAGTCTTTTTATGTCCGACGGCGAGAGAAGCATAAGAGTTTTGGGAGAAGCTCCGAGTGAAGCGATTTCAAGGGAGACTACCCTTGATGATGCTGAAAAGCTCTTAAAAAAGCTCGGCGGAACCCCCTATTATGCAAGAAGCGTGTCGGCAAAAATAGAAAACGGCTTGTTTATAGCAGGATCTCAGCTGAGTGATTTAAGAAGAAGGGCGGTTGAGGCTCTTAACGGGGAAAGAGGAAGGGTGCCTGCCGAAAAGTATCCCGAATATGAATTTAAGGCACAGTCCGTCAATAGGTCAAGCACGGGCGAAGGGCTTTTATATGCCCGCTTTTCCCGTGTAGACCAAATACCAGAGGATTTATCTGGTATTCATACCGTGATACTTCCGTTGGAAATTTGTCACTCTGTAGACCTTAAGCTGCCCGAGGGGGTGCGACCCGCAATTGAACTGCCGAGATGGATTGCGGAGGAAGACCTCACAGTAAAACAGCTTTTTAAATTAAAAGGAAAGGGCTTTAAGACGGCTTACTGCGCAACACTTGCGGCGGCAGTCGTTGCCGAAAGGGCGGGTCTTGAAATAATCGGCGCAGTGGGGCTTAATGTTTATAATTCTTTATCTGCGGGTGTTCTTTCGAAAAGCTTCGGAGTGAGCGAAATTACCCTTTCTCCGGAGCTTACCGTCAGCGAAGCGGAAGGCCTGAGCATTCCCACTAAAAAAGGCATATTTGCTTATGGAAGACTGCCTCTTATGCTTTTTAAAAACTGTCCTGTAAGGAGCTTTTCCGGCTGCAAAAAATGTAAGGGCAACGGTTTTGCGACCGACAGGCGTGGAGCCCGCTTTGATATCGCCTGCCGAGGTACTGAGAGTGAGCTTTTAAACTGCCTGCCGATAAGTCTTTCCGATAAAATTCAGGAGCTGTCACAGCTTGATTTCTTTATTTTGTATTTTACCGTTGAGACTCCTTCGAATGCTGCCGATATCATAAATTCCTATAAAGCAGGCAATCGCCTAGAGGGGGAATTTACAAGAGGTCTTTACTACCGTCGAACACTTTGATTTTTCGAAAACAGCCCGTACGGAAATTTAAGTGGCAATTTTTGCAAAAAATGCTTGACTTTTTAAGAGTCTTGTTATAAAATAATAAATTACTGATGATGATGGGGGATTTTGCGCCTTTTTTGCCTTTTAATAAAATTTTAATTTGTAAAAAATGCACAAATCAACCGTTTAAGCTTCATCTTGATTTTCAGCGTGCCGAGGCACTCTAAGATCGCAAAATATTTTTAGGAGTGATTGCAAACCTATGGATTCAACAGCAATGGTTAAACCTGTCCAGCTGGGTAAAAACACTCGTATGACATTTTCTAAAATCAATGAGGTTATCAATATGCCGAACCTCATTGAAATTCAGAAGGATTCATACCAATGGTTCGTAACCGAGGGGTTAAAGGAAGTCTTTAAGGATATGGATGCCATTACCGATTACAGCGGTAATTTGGAGCTCAGCTTTATCGACTATCGGATTGATGACAACCCCAAGTACGATGTCACCGAATGTAAGGCGAGGGACACTACTTATTCTGCGCCGCTTAGAGTTACTGCAAGGCTTGTAAACAACGAAACGGGAGAAATTAAGGAAAGCGAAGTCTTTATGGGCGATTTCCCGCTTATGACCGAGTCCGGAACCTTCGTAATAAACGGTGCCGAGCGTGCCATAGTTTCTCAGCTTGTTCGTTCCCCCGGTGTTTACTTTGCGGAAAAGGCGGATGAAAAAACAGGTAAGAGACTGTTTTCTTCCACTATCATTCCTAACAGAGGTGCGTGGCTTGAATACGAAACCTCTCCCAACGATGCTCTTTATGTTCGTATAGATAAGAACAGAAAGCTTCCGATAACGGTATTTATGAGAGCTCTCGGTCTTGATTCAAATCAGCAGATGAGAGAGCTTCTCGGTGAGGACGAGCGTCTTTCCGCAACCTTCGAGGTAGATGAAACCAAGAATTGCGAGGATGCACTTATTGAGGTTTATAAAAAGCTCAGACCGAGCGAGCCTGTTACAATAGACGGTGCCAAGTCGTATCTTGAACAGCTCTTCTTCGATTCTCACAGATACGATCTTTCAAGAGTCGGAAGATATAAATACAACAAAAAGCTTGCAATAGGTGCAAGACTTAGGGGTAAGGTCCTTTCAAGACCCGTGGCAGATCCGCTGACAGGCGAAATCATAGCGGAGCCCGATACCGTTGTTTCGAAGGAGCTTGCCGAGCTTATCGAAAGAAAGGGCGTAGCTGAAGCCTTCGTTAATGTTCAGGATTTTGAAGGCACTGTAACTGAGGTCAAAATTCTCTCAAACGGAATGGTTGATCTTGCCGAATTCACCGATTTTACGCCTGAAGAGCTTGCCGAGCTTGATAAGGAAGGACTTAACGAAAAGGTAAGCCTTTCGGTTCTTACGGAAATACTCGAGGAATGTAAAACAAAGCAGGAGCTTAAGGAGGCTCTTATTGACGGTGTTGATGCTCTTATTCCGAAGCACATCACCCTTGATGATATATTTGCATCTGTAAACTATTTCCTCGGCTTGCCGCACGATGTCGGTAATACCGATGATATAGATCATCTCGGAAACCGTCGTATCCGTTCGGTAGGCGAGCTGCTTCAAAATCAATTCCGCATAGGATTTTCGAGAATGGAGAGAGTAGTAAGAGAAAAAATGACTCTTCAGTCTCAGGATGCCGATAATATAACTCCGCAGTCTCTTATAAACATTCGTCCCGTTGTGGCAGCGGTTAAGGAATTTTTCGGTTCCTCTCCGCTCTCGCAGTTTATGGACCAGACCAATCCGCTTTCCGAGCTTACTCATAAGCGCCGTCTGTCGGCTCTCGGTCCCGGCGGTCTTTCCCGTGACCGTGCAGGCTTCGAGGTACGAGATGTTCATTACACGCATTACGGTCGTATGTGTCCTATCGAAACGCCTGAAGGTCCTAACATCGGACTTATTTCCTATCTTGCCACATTTGCAAAGATAAATAAATACGGCTTTGTTGAAGCTCCCTTCCGTGTTGTAGATAAAGCAACCGGCAGAGTAACCGACAAGGTTTTGTATCTTACTGCCGATGAAGAGGATGAGTATGTTGTAGCTCAGGCAAATGAGCCCTTGGATGAAAACGGATATTTTGTTCATAAGAAGGTTAATGCCCGCTACCGTGACAGCTTCCAGGAGGTTGAAGCCTCAAATGCGGAGCTTATGGATGTATCTCCTAAGATGGTTGTATCTGTAGCAACCGCTATGATACCCTTCCTTGAAAATGATGATACCAACCGTGCACTTATGGGTTCGAACATGCAGAAGCAGGCAGTTCCGCTTCTCCGTCCCGAAAATCCGATAGTCGCAACAGGTATGGAATATAAGGCTGCGGTTGATTCGGGCGTAGTTGTTCTTGCAAAGCGTGCCGGTGTTGTAACCTATGTCAGCGCAGATATGATTAAGGTAAGGGCAACAAACGGTGAAATAGATGAATATAAGCTCATTAAATTCCTTCGTTCAAACCACGGTACCTGTATAAATCAGAAGCCTATTGTTTCCGTGGGTCAGCATATTGAGGAAAAAGAGGTTATAGCAGACGGCCCCGCAACAAGCAACGGTGAAATTTCTCTCGGCAGAAACGCTCTCATAGGATTTATGACATGGGAGGGCTACAATTACGAGGATGCTGTTCTTATAAACGAACGCCTTGTTCGAGATGATGTTTATACCTCTATTCATATCGAGGAGTATGAAATCGAGTCGAGAGACACCAAGCTCGGACCGGAGGAAATAACCCGTGATATTCCTAATGTCGGAGAGGATGCCTTGAAGGATCTTGACGACAGGGGAATAATTCGTGTAGGTGCAGAGGTAAGCGCAGGAGATATACTTGTAGGAAAGGTAACTCCCAAGGGCGAAACCGAGCTTACCGCCGAAGAAAGACTTCTCCGTGCAATATTCGGCGAAAAGGCAAGAGAGGTAAGAGATACCTCCCTGCGTGTGCCTCACGGCGAATACGGTACAATAGTTGATGTTAAGGTATTTACCCGTGAAAATTCTTCGGAGCTCAGCCCCGGAGTTAATGTCGTTGTTCGCTGCTATATTGCGCAAAAGCGTAAAATTTCAGTCGGCGATAAAATGGCAGGACGACACGGAAATAAGGGTGTTGTATCCCGCATTCTTCCGAGTGAGGATATGCCCTTCCTGCCGGACGGTACTCCTCTCGATATAGT
>CAYLQF010000056.1:0-9684 GCA_964385735.1 uncultured Ruminococcus sp.
ATATCCTGATAATCATCGGTTTTTGCACCTCTCGCAAAAACCGATGATTTTTTGGATTAAGTTTTATTTTTTACAGACCTTGTATAACAAAGCCAAGCTGTGAAAATTTTACTGTTTATACGGTTTCTATTCCGGAAACCGTTTCAAAGTGGTATTTCACTATTCCCAAGTCCAGCTTTGTGTATAATCCGTTTGAGCAGCATGCTTTTACACTACCGTCAGTCTGCAATTCGAATTTAAACTTTTGCTGATTCATAGCTGTGGGTGCAAGCATAGCTGCTTTCATTCCGTTTAGGAACCATCCGGGCATTTGCTCGGAGTAATTGCAAAGCTCCTGCAAGGGCTTGCTTTTATGCGGTACGCCCTGTGTTGCTCCGTAGCCTACCGAAATCAGGCAGACGAGCTTTTCTCCCTTTTCAATCAACGCCTTGCTTTTCCCGTGGGTCAAAGCTACCCAACAGGTGTTTAGCCCCAGCTGTTGAGCCTTTAATACCAGCTCTTCGCCGTAATAACCGAGCATTTCGTCCAATTTCGGTGCTTTTCGTCCTACGAGTGCAATATAATTGCGGGCTCCGGAAAATTTCCCGTAGCGAGCCATAAAGGAATCAAAGCATTTCGGGTCATCGTAAATGATTTGTATATGAAGGCTCGCTTTTTCATTTATTTCCTGAATCAGACCGCTCAAAGCCGAACGCTTTTCCGGCTCGATAGGCTGCTTAGTGTACTGACGGACGCTGTGTCGCCGCTTCATAATTTCTATTGCTTCCATTATTTATACCTCCGATTTAGGCCTTAAGGCCTTGATTTTATTTATATTCACCGCTTCTGTTCGGCAATGCTTTCGATATATTCATCGCTAATTGCAAGGCAGAGATAAGCTGCTCAAAAGCTTTTGTTTCAGGGTCGAAATAATAATAATTTTTTGTTCCCTCCTTGCGGACTTTTATAATTCCGGCTCTCTTCATAATTTGCAAATGGTGTGATACAGAAGGACGGGAAAGATTGGTCTTTTTCGTAATTTCACATACACGAACGCCGTTGCAGGCTTCCATTTTCATCATTTCGAGAATAATATGCAGTCTTGTTTCATCACCGATAGCGGTTAAAATTTCGGAGCAGGCTATGAAGCTGTTTGCAAGCAAAGAAATTTGTTTTTGTATTTCCACGAATATTCCTCGCATTCGTTTAAATTCTTAAACCGAAAGTATTATAACATATTTTCTTCTGAATTTGTTTATTCGTAAAGAAAATCGAGACGGATAAAAGAATAAACGCCATAACAAGCCTCATTATATAGACAGTGTATTATTTTTTCGCTTCTTGCATACAATTTTAAAAAGCATAAAAAGGAGCTTTGAGCTGTGGATGAGGAAATTATCGAAAAATATAAGCGTGAATTCAAAGCGAGGTATACACCTTATGCCTCTGAAAGCAACGGCGCTCTTGTTGTTATAGCTACGGCAATAAGAGGGCTTTATCCCGTTGCAAATGCAAGGGTTGATGTTTTTACAGGCAGTGTGAAAAATCCAAGCATTATTGATACGGATATGACCGATTTGTCGGGTAAGACAAAAGGGTTTGTTTTAAGGACAAAGAATAAGAGACTTTCTGAAAAATCGGGAGAAGCTGAAACTCCTTTTATAACCTATAATATAGCAGTTAAAGCCGACGGGTATGTTGAGCAGCTTAATATGAATATTCCTATATTCGAGGGCGTAACCACCCTTCAAAAGGTTGATCTTACCCTGCAGGGAGCATATATCGGCACTGAGCCTATTGTTGTTTACGAAAGCCCTGAATACAGCCTGTAAGGGGGATAAATAATAATGCCGCAGCAGCTACCGGTTATTCCGCAAAATATAACGGTGCATTTGGGAGCACCGAATTCAAATGCCCGTAATGTAACCGTACCCTTTACGGAGTATATTAAGAATTCGGCTTCAAACGAAATATACCCTACATGGCCCGAAAATGCTTTGCGGGCAAATATATATGCAATAATATCCTATGCACTTAACAGGGTATATACGGGTTATTACAGAAATCAAGGCTATGATTACGATATAACAAATAATACTGCTTACGATCAGGCATACTACGAAAACAGCGAGGTGTTTGAAAACATAAGCAGAATTGTTGATGAAATATTTAACAGCTATATCGTAAGAGAGGGCTCCGTTCAGCCGCTTGCCGCAAAATTTTGTAACGGTACCACCTCTCGCTGCGACGGACTTTCTCAATGGGGGAGTGTTGACCTTGCAAACGCCGGTCTTTCGCCGATAGATATACTTAAAAGCTATTACGGTGAGGACATATATATTGTTCAAAACGCCCCTGTTGCACAGGTGGAGGAATCATATCCCGGAATTGAGCTTAAAATAGGTGATGCCGGAAATGCGGTAAAAACCGTTCAAACCGAGCTTAATCGAATATCGGATAACTATCCGGCAATACCGAAAATAAAAAATACAGACGGCATTTTCGGGCAGGATACTCAAGAAGCGGTCAGGACCTTTCAGCAGGTGTTTGATTTAAGCCCTACGGGAACGGTAGATGAGTCGACATGGTATAAAATAAGAAGATACTATATAGGCGTTAAGGCTCTCCCCGAGCTTAATGCAGAGCCGCTTACTCCCGAGGAGGTGAGGGTGCCGTTTACAGAGCGGCTTGCCATCGGCTCTCAGGGCTTTGAGGTTTCATCGCTCCAATATTATCTTAATGCCGTTGCATATTTTAATCCCGCACTTTCACTTATTCCCATAAACGGGGTTTATGACTTGGCTACCGAAAATGCCGTTCGAAGCTTTCAGGAATTTTACGGTCTTGACCCTACGGGGGAAGCGGGAGTGGCAACATGGGAGCTGCTAAACAGTATATATATAGCCTCGATTGCTTCGCTTCCGGAAGGCTATTCGGGAAATCAAGCCAAAGCGTATCCGGGATATTTTCTTACCGAGGGTATGTCCGGTACTGAGGTTTCGGATTTGCAAACCTATCTTTCACTTATAGGTCGCACATTCCCGGAAATATCTGAGGTTCCCGTAACGGGATATTACGGTGACCTTACACGCCGTGCGGTAGAAACATTTCAAAACCTTTTCGGCATAAATGCTACGGGAAGCGTCGGCCCGCTTACATGGTATACGATTGCAAACGAGTATAATGCCCTTATTTGAATTATAAGCTGATTTAAAGGAATAATAAATTCAGACAGATGACCGCAAGATGGCGTAACAGTATTTTTTGTGTTATCGCCTTTGCTTAAAATAAGGGATGAGCAGATGAAATATAAAACCTCAGATTACGGCAATATATCTTTTTGCGGAAGCATAAAAGAGGATACCGCCGTTATGAAGGAAATCTTTAAAAACGACTGTATTTTAAGAAGCAGAATATTTTTTATGGGAGGCGGCTTGAAGAAAGCAGCCGTATTTTATATGGACGGTATGGTAAATACCGAGATTTTAAATGAATCGGTAATAAAACCGCTCCTGCTTTTCAACGGCAACGGAGAGCTGTCAGACTGTGATTTTGTTGCAGATAATATACTGTTTGCAGACGATGTAAAGAGCGTCTCAGGTGCAGACGAGGCTATAAGAGCTGTGCTTTACGGCGATACTGTTTTGTTTATCGATGGCAGTAGCAGGCAGCTTGTAATAAATACAAAGGGCTGGAGAACCAGAGGTATAAGTGAGCCTAATGATGAGCGTGTGCTGCAGGGCCCGAGAGAGGGCTTTGATGAGGCGGCGCTTTTAAATGTTGCCCTTATAAGGAGAAAGCTTCTTACTCCGGATTTAAGCGTAGAGTCCTTAAGGGTCGGAAGAAGAACCGAAACCTTTGTGTTTTTATGTTATCTTGAAAGTCTTGCCGATAAAGAAATTGTGCGTAAAATCAAAAAGAGGATAGAAAAAATAGATATTGACGGAATTTTAGACAGCAATTATATAGCGGAGCTTATAAAGGGCAACGGAAGCTTTCTTTTGAAAACAACCGGCAGTACCGAAAGACCGGATATAGTTGCCGCAAGGCTTTTAGAGGGACGGATAGCCATAATAGTGGACGGCACACCTGTTGTTGTAACGCTTCCGTATCTTTTCGGAGAAAATTTTCAATCCGACGAGGACTACTATGTCAATTGGATGGTGGCCTCTGCCGGCAGATTTATGAGATATATATGCTTTTTTGCGGCGGTGAGTATACCGGCAATTTTTGTGGCGCTTGTAACCTATCATCTCGGTCTTTTGCCCACTCAGTTTATGCTATCGGTGGCTGCTTTAAGAGAGGGCGTCCCTATGACCTCGGTTACAGAATGTCTGCTTTTAATACTTGTTTTCGAAATACTTAAGGAAACGGGGCTTAGAACACCGCAAAGTCAGGGCTTTGCGCTGAGTATAGTGGGCGGACTTGTTGTGGGACAGGCTGCCGTTGAAGCTAAAATAGTCAGCGCTCCTATGCTTATTGCCGTTGCGCTCAGCGGTATAGCGGGGCTTATGGTGCCGAGACTTAAGGGTGCGGTTTTTTATCTTAGGCTTCTTCTTGTTATATTGAGTGCTTCTTTCGGGCTTTTCGGCTATATAAGCGGATTTACGGTTTTTCTTTTAAGGGTGTTTTCGCTTAAATCCTTCGGAGTAGATTCTCTTCCTTCGCTGACATTTCCGAGAGCCGAAAATTTTAAGGATACCTTTCTTCGTATGCCGTGGAAATTTATGAAGAAGCGGCCTGCATTTAATAAAAACAAGATAAGGCTAAGGCGAAAAGATGATTAGATTTAAAATAATTTCCGTTGTTTTATGCTTTTTTGCGGCATTTTTTCTTTGCTCCTGCTTCGGCTACAGAGAAACCAACGAGGGCTTAGTGGTAGCCGTTGTAGGGGTAGATAAAAGCAGCGAGGGCTTTACCGTAACAGCACAGGCTGTTATTCCTTCTGACTCCGGCACGGTTGAGTGTGAGTCTGTGTCCGCAACCGCCGAGGGTCTTGGCGAGGCTTTTGAAAAAATGAGCTTAAATGCCGTAAAGCCTCTGATTTTCGAGCATTGCTCAGGCTTGGCTATAGGTAAGGTGAAGGACACCGAGGATATTTTCGAAATAATTTCCTATATCGAAAACAAAAACGAAATAAAACTTTCGATAAATTTGTTTTATACCGATAATGCGGAGGCTTTAATTTCTGCCTCCTCATATATGCGTCAGGGCGGTTATGATATAACACAAATGATTAAAAAACGAGGGGACGATTTTGATAACGAGCTATACACTGCGGTAAAGCGGCTTTCTCAGAAAAAAAGTGTCAGAATACCTATTATAAGTGTTGAAAATCAAAAGATAAGCATAGTCGGTGCCTATATTATTGAAGACAATATGGAGGAATTGATAAAATGAGGGTGAGAGCGGATTTGCATAATATTGCTTTAACGACCCTCAGCGTGCTCGGCGGCACCGTTGTTTATGCACCGTGTGCCCTTGAGCAAGGCTCTCCGGCTGCTCTGTTTCTTTCACTTGCTGTGGGAGCTCCGATTTATATACTGATACTGTCCGGCATAAACAGAATGAATTTAAGAAATGTAAAGGCCGTAAAAATTTTCAAAATATTATGCTGTCTTATTTTGGTTCTTATCTCCGCTATGTCATTTTCATCGGTAACGGATTACTTTTCCTCCGTCGTGCTTATTAAAACACCCTTTGCTGCAATTTTTACCGTATTTTTTTTAACATTACTTGCAGCCGGATTTTGCGGCGGTGATGCGGCAAAAAAGATATCACTTGTGTCGGCGTTTTCGGTTTTGGTGCTTATTCTTATATTGCTTGCGGTATCTCATAAAAGCTTTGCCGACAAAGTCGCTTTTAGCTTTAAGCTCGATTTAAGCTTTTTTATTACTTTTTTTAAATATATCGTAGATATTTTTGCTTTTTCTGTCGGTGCGGTGGCGTTTCAGAGAGGAAAGGGAGTGAAAATAGATGTAAAGGGAACAGCCTTCGGTGCAGTGCTCGGAGGAGTATTGCTGCTTATATCTGTTTCAAGCTCGGTTGCGGTTCTCGGGGCGCAGCCTGCTTCAGAATTCCGATTTCCTTATCACTCTGCGGTAGCAACCTTTTCTGTCGGTACGCTTTTTACCGGAATGGATGCGCTCACATATTTTATATTTTTTATCTGCGGATTTGTTAAAGCCTTTATTTGTTTGTGCGCCGCAAGAAATATGTTTCCGTGGTATGAAAATCATAAAAAAGCTTTTTCGGTGGTATTTTGCATATTAACAGCTATGCTGAGTCTGGTATTTTAATGAAATTCGGCGCATATTCTCATAATAGGGGGTATGTAGCTTTGAAAAGATTTAAAAAGATAACTGCGGTTTTTATCTGTACCGTATTCCTGCTTGAGGGTCTTTCCTTTAATTCAAGTGCCGTCAGAATAGCCTGTGAGGAGGATATAGCCGACGCTTCGATTCCGATAGATGCAAGTGTCACCGATGCGGCAATCGGAGCAAGGCTTGAAATTAACGCCAAATCCGCAATACTTATAGAGCCTTATACCGGACAGATATTATATGATGATAATTCGGGCGAGGAGCTGCCGCCTGCCTCCATAACAAAGATAATGTCGCTTTTGTTGGTTATGGAGGCTATAGACAGAAAGGATATCGCTCTTGAGGATGTTGTTACGGCAAGCGAGCATGCAGCCGGTATGGGCGGTTCGCAAATATGGCTTGAGGTAGGTGAAAGCATGACGGTTGATGAGCTTTTAAGAGCAACCGTTATAGCTTCCGCAAATGATGCTACTGTGGCTCTTGCGGAAGCGCTTGCCGGCAGCGAGGAGGGCTTTGTTGCCATGATGAACGAAAGGGCGAGGGAGCTCGGTATGAATAATACGCATTTTATAAATTGTACCGGCTTGGATGCGCAGGGTCATCTTACGACTGCTTATGATGTTGCACTTATGTCCTGTGAGCTTATAAAGCATCCTCTTATAAAGAAATATTCCTCTGTATGGATGGATTCTCTGAGAAACGGAGAAAGCGAGCTTGTGAATACAAACAAGCTTGTGAGATTCTATGAGGGCGCAAACGGTCTTAAAACGGGAACTACCTCAAATGCCGGATATTGCTTGTCGGCAACTGCCGAAAGAGACGGGCTTTTGCTTGTTGCGGTTATTATGGGCGGTAATTCCTCAAACGATCGCTTTAACGGAGCTAAAAAGCTTCTTGATTACGGTTTTGCAAATTATGCGTTTAAAAGCTACAGCCCGAAAATAGATAAAAACACTACTGTTACGGTCAAAAAAGGCACTTCAAAAAGCGTTAGGGCAGAATGCACAGGTAGCGTCGCTTTGCTCACCAAAAAATCAGATTTCTCTAAGATAACCACAAGCCTTGATTTAAGCACAGCAGTTACGGCACCTGTAAAAAAAGGCGATGAGTTGGGCTGCATAGGGATTTACATAGGCTCCGAGCAGGTAGGCTCGGTGAAGGTTGTTGCGGCAGAGAGCGTTGATAAAATTACATTTATTTCGGCATTTAAGTGGCTTATTTCGGCACTTTTTTCGGTTTAAGAAAGAAAATATACTGTCCTATTTTTCGCATATTCTTTTATTTGCGGCGTGTTAAATATAAAATTACCTTGAATATTTAGAATAATGCTTGCAAATGAAGTGCAAATAATGTAAAATAGATGTATAAAAGATTAAGCTATACAAAGGAAGTTTAAAAAATGTCACTTAAGTTTAAATCCTCTTATGCCAAACAGTTTATAAGAGAAAACGACCTTGTGGGTCTTGAGGGTCAGGTTGCAGCTGCCCATGCTCTCATTGATAACAGGATAGGTCTCGGAAACGATTTTCTCGGCTGGGTAAATCTCCCTTACGATTACGATAAAGAGGAGTTCGGCAGAATTAAGGCCGCTGCAGATAAAATCAGAAAGGATACTGATGTTCTTATAGTTATAGGAATAGGCGGCTCTTATCTCGGCGCTCGTGCGGCGATAGAGTTCTTAAAGGGACCCTATTATAATTCTCTCAGGGGCGATGCTCCGGAAATTTATTTTGCCGGAAACAGTATAAGCGGAGCAAACCTTGCTGACTTACTTAAGCTTTGCGAAGGCAAGAGGGTTTCCGTTAATATCATTTCAAAATCCGGAACAACCACCGAACCCGCTATAGCCTTCAGAGTGTTCAGAAAATATCTTGAAGAGCATTACGGTGAAAAGGAAGCCGCAGGTCGTATATATTGTACAACCGATAAGTCGAGAGGTACTCTTAAAAAGCTTGCCGATGAAAAGGGCTATGAATGCTTTGTTGTGCCGGATGATGTCGGCGGCCGCTTTTCCGTTCTTACAGCGGTAGGTCTGCTTCCGATTGCAGCCGCAGGTGCGGATATTGATAAGCTTATGAAGGGCGCTGCTGATGCCGCAGTTGATTATAATGAGCCCGATGTATATAAGAACCCCTGCTATGAATATGCTGCGTTGCGCAATGCGTTTTACAGAAAGGGCAAGTCGGTTGAGCTACTTGTCAGCTACGAGCCGAGGTTTACAATGATGTCAGAGTGGTTTAAGCAGCTGTTCGGTGAAAGCGAAGGAAAGGATAATAAGGGTCTGTTTCCCGCATCGGTCACCTTCTCAACCGATCTTCATTCTATGGGTCAGTTTATTCAGGACGGTAGCCGTATAATGTTCGAAACCGTTGTAACTATAGGTGACGGCGGTGAGGATGTTACAATAGAAAAAGAAGCGGATGACGGCGACGGTCTTAATTTCCTTGCCGGAAAAACTATGTCATATGTAAACGAAAAGGCTTTCGAGGGTACAGTCCTCGCCCATACCGACGGCGGCGTTCCCAATCTTGTTATATCGGTTGATAAGGCAGACGAAGAGAACCTCGGCAGACTCATATATTTCTTTGAAAAGGCCTGCGCAATATCCGGATATATGCTCGGCGTAAATCCGTTTGACCAGCCCGGCGTTGAGAGCTATAAAAAGAATATGTTTGCTCTCCTCGGCAAACCGGGATATGAGGACGCAAAGGCAAATCTTGAGGAACGCCTTTCAAGGATGTAAAAAATCCGCATATTGCGGTATCAATATAAAGGAGTTGTTTTAAATGGTTAAACTCATAATCGGAAAAAAAGGCTCGGGCAAAACTAAAAAGCTCGTAGATATGGTGAATGCTGCGGCTCAAACGAGCCTTGGCGATGTTGTATGCATCGAAAAGGGCGATACACTCACCTTTTCCGTTACTCATAAGGCTCGCCTTGTGGATGCCGATTCCTTCGGAATTTCGGGCTATGGCGAATATTACGGCTTGCTTGCCGGTATAAAGGCAGGTAATAACGATGTTACCCACATATTCGGTGATGCCACGCTTCGTATAGGCTCTCGTGATTACGGCGAGCTTGAAGCATTTATCAATCGCCTTTCAAGGATTGCGGATGTTGAGTTCGTGTTTACCGTTTCGTGTGATGTAAATGAGCTTCCCGAGGCTCTTAAGGCGCTTGCGGATTAAGCTTGCTTTAAAATCTTTAATTTCCTATGCCGCCGAAAACGGAGGCATAGGAAATTTTGCTGATTTATAAAAAAATACTTGACTTATTCTCAAAATGCGGTATAATGATTATCAGCGTTTGAGCTTAGCAGTACAAATTATATTGGGGAATTGTGTAACGGTAGCACGACAGACTCTGACTCTGTTTGTTGGGG
>CAYLQF010000057.1:0-9678 GCA_964385735.1 uncultured Ruminococcus sp.
GAAAGCTCCGCAGAATTTGAGGAGTTCAAGGAAGCGGTTTTAAAATCAAAGGTTTTTAAAAAATGGATAGATAAGAAATATTCAAGGGAAGGCTCTTTCGTAACCAAAAAGGCGCAAATGCTTACCGATATCAAGGTTTCAAGAGAAAAAAACGGAATGTCCGTAGATAACACCTTGGCCGAAAATGAAATGATATGTGATTTTGTGGGTGAAGTGTTCTTTTCCGAAAATCTCGGAGAAATGGAAAAGGTTATACAAAACGCAAGCGCAAAAGAGCGAAATATAATGTTTCGAACCCTTTCAAATTTTATAAGCTTTGTTAAAAAGAAGCTTTCGGGGTATAAAAGTGTGAGCTATTCTCTTTCAACTCTTGAGGACCGTTTCGGAAGAATGTTTAAAGAGGTTTCCGAAAATGAAAAAGCCCCCGACACCGAGGGCGGGGAGAAGTATACAATAAATAGTGTGGAATTTTCGCAATTAGATTTAGAAAAAAACATCGAAAACATTTCACAAATGAATTCAGTTGCGGATTTATCCGGCAA
Organism: uncultured Ruminococcus sp.; assembly: GCA_964385735.1. Lineage (GTDB taxonomy): Bacteria > Bacillota > Clostridia > Oscillospirales > Acutalibacteraceae > UBA737. Next base: position 543 of record CAYLQF010000057.1, read on the forward strand.
TGAATTTGCCAAAGGCGAAAAAGACCTTGTAACACAGGTTAGTGAGTTTTACGGCGAATATAACAATTCTGTTGAAAACGATATTTTAGGTAATGTGGATATAACCGCTCGTGGTATTAAGGATTCAATCGCACATGGCGTGGGAAGAATTAAGGCGATTGCTTTCGCAGCTGTTCCGCAGGTTATTAAAAAGGGAAAAATAATTGATTACCAAAAAAATTGGAAAGGCAGAGGTTATGATACTGTTGTTTTAGCCGCACCTATAACAATTTCAGGTAAATCATATTATGAAGGTGTGATAGTTACAAGAAATACCGAAACACAGCGTTTTTATCTTCATGAAGTTATAACAGAAGAAAGGACCAAAATGCCGTTCAAGACCGGGAACGCTGATTTAAGCGCAAAGCCCGGCGGCAATTCAAGTCCTTCCGTGACTAGTGTACTCAACAAAATCAGAGATGTCAAGAAAAATATTTCCGAAAACACCGAAAATTATTCCGAAAAGGCACAAAGCACCGATGAAAAGTATTCCATACCGAACGAAAGCAAAGAAAATGAAACGAAGCTTACCGTTGATGAAATAATCGAGAAATACGATAACGACGAAATTTCGAGAAATGAATTTTCAAGGCTTATAAACGAGAGGTGGGCCGATGTGGGCGAAAAGCAGGGAACGATACCGAAGGGAGAGAAAACCGATACCGATTACGGCGTTCCTAAAGCGGATGAAAGCGGCAGAAAGACGGAGCGTTTTGTAAGAACGATTTTAGAGACCGGCAAGCTTACTCGGAGTATGGAAGAGGAAATAGGCAGTGAAATACTGCGAGGCGGCTTCTCATACGATGAAATTTCCGATTCGAAGGCTCTGGATTACGCCGATAAAGTGATTGAGGGATATCAGCGCCCGTTTTTATATTCTCTCGGTTTTTTCCCAGTAAGCTTTAGAAAAGCTCTGTTAAAGGTTCTTATTGTTGAAAATCCACAGCTGATTGCTATTTCCGTTATTGATAATTCGGTTTCATTAAGAAGGTTACAGGCATGGTTTATTCTGATTGAATTCAGATAATCGTTAAAGCTCATATGAATGCGTTCGGAAAACAGATGTGAAAGGTAACTGTAGCTTAGACTAAGCTCCTCGGACATTTGTTTAAGTGTACATTCAGAACTGTAATGCGTAAAGCAATATTGAAATATATTATCGAAGATGCTCTGGTGAATAAATTTTGCATTTTCAAGCGTAACCGATGACAATAAAATTCCTGCCGTCACTAAAAGTGAACCTTTTTTAACAGCTTCGTTTTGGCAATCAAAAAAATTTGCATACAAATTGTTATGTAAAATATCAAAGCGCTGCTTTTTGAGCGTTTGCGCATTAGCTATGGGGTCTAACGGCACTTTTCCGTTTATTATACTGTTAAATTCAGGAAAAAGCTTTGGGTCAAAAATTAAAACGGAGCCCTTAAAAATCCCGTTATCTTCGTATGAATGTACTTGATTTGGATATACAACCAGTCCCTCGCCGGGTTTTATGTTGTATTTGATTCCCTGTATATATGCCGTTGGATTTCCTTCGATTACATAAACAAGCTCTACCTCCTTATGTATATGTGCGCCCCATGCAATGGAATCCCGTATTTGAAAGGAAATGTTATTTGTATTATGAATTTCATATGTAAATTTCAAGGCAATCCCTCTATGCTACAGCAAATTATGTCTGAAAACAAGCTGTTTTTTACTTGTATTATAGCATAATATGACCTATAATTCAAGTGATGGGAGTATTTGCTCCACATTTGATATTCATAAGTGAGGGTTTTTTATGAAAAAATTTGCAAGATTTTTATTCTGCCCCTGTCTACCGTTAGGACCTAACGGCAAAAGAGCCACCTCAAGCAAAGAGCATATAGCTCTTTCTCGAAGGGCTGCTGCCGAAGGAATGGTTTTACTTAAAAATTCAAATAGCACCTTACCTCTTGAGAAAAATAAAAAAATTGCATTGTTCGGTAGTGCCTCGTATGAGTATATACAGGGTGGAGGCGGAAGCGGTACCGTTTCCTGTTTGTATACAAGAAGCTTATATGAGGGCCTTAAAATAAAGTCTGATGAGAGCAAAATTCAAATTTTTGAGCCGCTTTGCAATTTTTATTTAGATTTTTTAAATGAACAGCATAAATGGAAAAGTGAAAATTGGGATCGTCTTTATCAGGAAATTTGTAAAATTCCTGAGCTTTTGGAACGGCAGATAGCTTATGGCAAATTCTGTATGGATATGCAGCTTAAGCAGCCAAAAATTACGCAGGAGCTTTTAAAATCGGCAAGAGAATATACCGATACGGCGGTAATGTCTGTAAGCCGTTATTCAGGTGAGGCATGGGATCGCAGTGACGATAAGGGCGATTTTTACCTTTCGGATGAAGAAAACGAGCTTGTGGATACATTGTCAACAGTTTTTGATAATGTGATTATTGTTCTTAATATCGGAGGTGTTGTAGCAACTCGCTGGATAAAAGATAACGCTAAAATTAAAGCAGCCTTAATTTCTTGGCAGGGCGGAATGGAGGGCGGACTTGCTACTGCTGACATTCTTTGTGGCGATGTTACTCCCTCAGGAAAGCTGAGCGACACATTCGCAGAAAGCTTAAATGATTATCCTTTTGCCGATCATTATAACGATTCCGAAGCTTATGTTGAATACAACGAAGATATATATGTTGGTTATCGCTATTTTGAAACTATTCCAAAAGCTGCCGAAAGAGTTGTTTATCCGTTTGGATACGGTCTTTCATATACCGACTTTACAATTACTGCTTCGGCAAAAAATGTAAAGGATAAAATAACCGTAGCTGTACAGGTTAAGAACACCGGCAAGGTCTCCGGAAAAGAAGTTGTTCAGGTTTATTTAGCGGCACCGCAAGGCTTACTTGGTAAGCCCAAATATCAATTAGCGGCATTTAAAAAGACAAAATTGCTTTCGGCGGGTGAAGCTCAAACACTCAAAATGTCATTTTCACTTGCTGATTTTGCAAGCTTTGACGATATCGGAAGGCTTTGTAAATCTGCTTATATTCTCGAACAGGGAGATTACTATGTTTATGTGGGAAATTCCGTACGAAGCATTCAAAAGCTTGATTTTAAAATAACTGTCGAAGAAAATCCGAGAATTGTAAAGCAGCTCGAGAGTCGTTGTGCTCCCACAACAGCTTTTATGCGTTTAAATGCAAGCGGTGAGCTTGAAAATATCGAAGCCTCGAAGCTTAAAAATGATTATCCTGTTCGTAAGCCAAATAAAGCAAAGGCACCGGATAAAATTGCATATCTTGATTTAATAGGGAATGACATTAGCGTTGATAGCTTTATAGCGCAAATGAGTGATGATGCTCTTATTCAAATTGTCGGCGGTTCAAGCGGCAGAGGTGGCCTTTCAAACACCTCCTGCTTCGGAAATTTAGGTCAATTCGGTATTCCACCGGTTCCAACCTCTGACGGTCCTGCCGGAATCAGAATTTTAGACGAAACGGGAATATACACTACCTGCTGGCCCTGCGCCACATCACTTGCCTGTACCTTCAATACAAATATAATTTATAAGGTCGCAGCGGCCGGTGCAAAAGAGCTTAAGGAAAACAATATGGGTGTTTGGCTTGCACCGGGAATGAATATACATCGCAATCCCTTAGGGGGAAGAAATTTTGAATATTATTCAGAGGATCCGCTACTTACCGGAAAATGTGCTTCGGCTGCCGTAAAAGGAATTCAATCGCAGCGTGTAGCGGCCTGCATAAAGCATTTTGCGGCAAACAATAAGGAAATATGGCGAGAGTCCTCCGATTCAATAGTTTCCGAAAGAGCACTTAGAGAAATTTATCTTAAGGGCTTTGAAATTTGTGTTAAGGAAGCAGATCCGTGGTCACTTATGACCTCTTATAACCTTTTAAACGGAAGACACACATCCGAAAGCTATGAGCTTTTAACAGATATCCTAAGAAACGAATGGGGCTTTAACGGTCTGATTACCACAGATTGGGGTATGAAAAATGATCCTGTTGCAGAGGTAAAAGCAGGAAATGACATAAAAATGCCTGTCGGTTATCCCGAAGATCTGAAAGCAGCTATGAATGAGGGGCGGCTTACTAGAGCTGATCTTGAGGACTGCGCACGCCATATTTTAACCGTATTTTTAAGATTTGAATAATTTTGAATAATATTATATAATTCAATAACACTTCTAAAAAGCATTTAAGATTAGCGAGGTATAGTTAATTTTAAATGCTTTTTTACATTTTGATAACAAAAACGCTTACAATCGAATGAAAAACTGCACTTAAAATCGAAAATACTTTGTGCAATTTGCCGAATTTGCAAAAAATAGAAAATTTTACTTTACAACTTTAGCTTGATGAAGTATAATAACGATAACAAATAAAACCGAAGGGGAAATTGAAATGAAAAAACTTTTATCTTTATTTTGTGCAATCGTTATGTTAGCAGCTTTTGCGGGTTGTTCAAGCAAAAAAATCGAATCCAAGGGGCTTATGATAATTAACGAGGAGCTTGGCGCCGAACAGTACGGCATTGCCTACAGAAAAGGCGATGAAGAAACACAGAAGTATATAGATGCTGCTGTTCAGGAATTGGTTAAGAACGGTAAATATAAAGAAATTGCAGACAAGTATCCCGATATTGTTGATAACTTGCTTTTCTTGAACGGTGATTCAACGGCAGAATTTGACGAAAATGTTGATGTCAAAAATGCTTCAAAGCGAACCTTCACAATGGGTATAGACCCTGAGTATAATCCATTCAGCTATATGGGTGATGACGGCAAGTATACCGGCTTCGATGTCGAAATTTGTCAGGCGGCCTGCGATGTGCTCGGCTGGGAATTAGAAATTTTTGCCGTTAATTGGGATCAAAAGTTAGTTCAGCTTGATGCTAAGGAATGTGATTGTGTTTGGTCAGGTATGACGATACTTGATTCAATGAGTGAAGCCGGTTATGTAATTTCCGCACCGTATTATTATAACACACAGGTGCTTGTTGTTGCGAAAGACAGCGGAATTAATTCTTCAAAGGATCTTAAGGATAAGGTTGTTGCCGTTCAGCTCGGTACCTCCGGAGAATCATTGCTTAACGATGATTTAAAGGATTTAAAGGCGACCTTTAAAAATTTGGTTACTTGCGATAGCTTCTTGAAATGCTTTACAGAGCTTGAGGGCAATGCCGTTGATGCTGTGTTTGTTGATTATCCTGTTGCAAAATCGTATGTATCCGGCAAATAGTAATTTTGCTTGATTTACAATAAAGCTTAAGCCTCCTGCAAATGGAGGCTTAAGCTGCGATTATATTAGAAATGAGGCTCTGCTTTGACACTACTGACAATGATAAAGATTATGGGTGAGGGTTTGGGTAACACCTGTGCCATTTTCTTTTTAACCTTGATTTTTTCTCTACCGCTCGGCGTTATAATTGCTCTGCTCAGAATGAGCAAAAACAAAATTGTTTCAAGAATAACTCAGTTTTTTGTTTCTGTTCTCAGAGGAACTCCCTTAATGCTTCAGCTGCTTGCGGTAACATATGGTCCATATTATCTTTTAGGTATGAATGTTTCAAGGGATAAGCTTATACCTGTTGTTATAGCTTTTTCAATAAATTATGCTGCTTATTTTTCCGAAATTTATAGGGGTGGCATTGAATCTATTGCAATCGGCCAATATGAAGCTGCAACAATTTTAGGATATTCAAGGTTTCAAACCTTTATCAGAATTATTCTTCCGCAGGTTATCAGAAGAATTTTACCGAGCATAACTAACGAAATCGTAACACTTGTTAAGGATACATCAATTGCTTTTACGGTTTCGTACCAAGAAATGTTTACGATAGGAAAACAAATTGCCAATTCGCAGACAAGCTTTATGCCTTTTGTGGTTGCGGGCGTATTCTATTATATTTTAAATGCAATAGTCGGTTTTGTTATGGGCAGAATTGAAAAATCGATGAGCTATTATAAAATTTAGGAGGATTTTTTTATGAATGTACTGAAAATTGAAAATATAAAAAAATCCTTTGGCAGCAATGAGGTTCTTAAGGATATTTCATTAGAGGTGAATAAAGGTAGTGTTGTTTCTATAATCGGGCCCTCGGGTGGTGGTAAATCAACACTTCTTCGCTGTGCAACCTTGCTTGAAACTGTTGATGACGGTATTATTTCTTATATGGGTAAGGATGTTACTTATTATGATGATAAGTCAAGATTGTGTTATGCTAAAGACCTTAATCAATTCAGAAGAGTCTTTAGTTTAGTGTTTCAAAGCTTCAATTTGTTTCCTCATTACAGTGTTCTTAAAAACATTATTGATGCTCCTATAAAAGTTTTAAAAAGGAACAAGAATGAGGTTGTATCCGAAGCTATGGCGCTTCTTAAAAAGATGGGGCTTGAGGGTAAAGAAAATATGTACCCTTGTGAATTGTCCGGTGGTATGCAGCAAAGAGTTTCAATTGTAAGGGCTCTTGCAATGAAACCGGAAATACTTTTTTTTGATGAACCGACAAGTGCTTTGGATCCGGAGCTTACAGGCGAGGTTTTAAAGGTTATAAAGCAGTTGGCAGACGAAAAAATGACAATGGTTATTGTGACACATGAAATGTCCTTCGCTCGTGCTGTTTCCGACCATGTGATTTTTATGGACGGCGGTGTTATTGTTGAGCAGGGAACCCCTACCGAGCTTTTTGAAAACGCTCAAAATCTCCGAACTCGACAATTTTTGCAGAATTATAACAAATGATTATTGAATACTATGTTTTAAACCCTACAGGTAATATTACGGCACTTGTTGTTAACTGTGGTATTGATGAAAGCAGATATAACACTATTTGCTCTGAAATAATGAAACGACACAAAACGGTTGAACAGGTTGGATTTGTCGATTTAAACCGTGATAATCCCTATTTGCGCATGACGGGCGGTGAATTCTGCGGTAACGCAACAATGTCAGCCGCAGCTTTGTTTCATAAGCTTAAAGATTCTGCTTTGCATACAGTATATGTTGAGGTTTACGGCTCAAAATCGCTTTTTCCTATCAATATTACCGAAAATAATAATATTTATTTGACTTCTATCTCTATCGACAGACCAACAGATATTCGTAATTGTTCTTTTGAAATTGAAGCTAATGAGTTTAATTTTCCGATAGTGTTTATGGATGGTATAGCTCATATTATAGCGGATAAAACACTCGGAAAATCCGATGCTGAATTATTGGTTAAAAGGTATTGTGAGGCTTTGAGGTATCCGGCAATGGGAATTATGCTTTATGATAATCAAACCGATAAAGTCGAACCGCTTGTATATGTCAAATCCTGCGATACTCTTTTTTTTGAGAATTCTTGTATAAGCGGAAGCTGTGCATTAGCTGCATATTTAGGCGAAACTAATATCGATAAAACAGAAGCCTCTTTAATACAGCCTGGTGGTACCATTAAAACGATTTTAGATAAAAATTATAATAAGATAAGGCTTTTCGGTTCGGTTATTATTGAAAAACATCTGCTGGAGGAAATTGACATATGAATATCCATGATAAAAAGATTAGCAATGACGATATTGATGCACTTTATAGAGTGCTGCTAAAATTAGAAACCGTCGATGATTGCAGAGATTTACTTGCAGATCTTTGCACTAATAAAGAAGTTGAGCAGATGGCCGGCAGAATTAAAGCGGCAAAGCTTCTTATTGAAAACAAAACCTACAATCAGGTTATTGAGGAGACAGATATTTCCTCTGCAACCTTAAGCCGTGTTTCAAGATGTGTACAATACGGTAATGGCTACAGAAAATTTTTGAAATAACAAAAGATAGGAAATTTTTAGGAGGAACTGTTGTTTTATGAGCGAATTTTATCGCCGCTTAAGAAGTGGCGTGTTGATTTTTGGCATTTGTTATCTTACTTATACTTGGGTTTATGTTTTAAGATTGAATTTGTCTATGGCATCACCCGAGCTTACGAATACAGATACATTAAGTACATATCAAATAGGAATATTGAATAGTGCTTTTTTTATTGTTTATGCATTTGGAAGACTGATAAACGGTCACTTGAGCGATAGGCTGGCACCGTATATAATGATAGCATCGGGAATAGCAATATGTGGCTTAAGTAACCTTCTGTTCGGTATTATGCCGCCGTTTGCAGCCTTGGTATTATTGTGGTCTGTAAATGCTTTTGCACAATCAATGCTATGGAGCTCAATTTTATGCGCTGTTGTCAGCACCTACGGATTGGAAAAATCCAAGAAAATGACATCATATATGGTTACCTCCGTGGCTTTCGGAAATATAGCGGGAATTATAATCAGCAGTGCTCTTATAAATAAGCTCGGAATGAAATTTGCTTTTCTTATACCGGGTGGCATTGCACTTATTCTTTCTGTGCTTTGTGTAATAGCTCTGCACAAAATTCCCGCACCGCAGACTACCGTAAGCAAGCCTACACCTGCAAGGGAGCTAATTAAAGAAAAGAAAATTAAAAAAGCCGCATTGGTTGCTTTTTGTCACGGTATTATAAAGGATAATATTACAGCTTGGGTAACACTCTTTTTTGCTGATGCTTACGATATAAATCTGTCAAAAATATCAGGCTTTGTATTTTTTATTCCGTTAGTCGGTTTTCTCGGTAGAATGATATATCCCTTTATTTTTAAGCTTTGCAAGAATCGTGAACACGCAGTTTCACTTATCGGAATTTCCGTATGCTTAATTTGTGCCTTGATTTTATTTATGTTTGATTTAAATCCCATAATAGCAATTGTTGCTTTAAGCTTAATTTATATGGCTGTTTCCTTAATAAATACTTCGCTGTTATCTGTTTTTCCATTGAATTTCGCAAGGCAAGGAAATGTCGCTACGGTGAGTGGACTTATGGATTTCGGCACCTATTTCGGTGCGGGAGTCGGTTCAATTGTTTTGGGCTATTCCGTAACGCATTTCGGATTCAATTCGATGTTTTTATTATGGATAATAGCTTCGGTAATGGCTTTAATTCCGGTTGTAAGACTGATTAAATTAACATAATAAACGAAATTCTTTTGGGGCACCCTCCGTAAGGAAGGTGCCCCAAGCGGCTCTTGTATCTAAATTAAA
>CAYLQF010000058.1:0-9576 GCA_964385735.1 uncultured Ruminococcus sp.
AAAGCTTCTGCCCTTGCAGGATTATTATTCCCGCAAGGGCAGAATGCTTTTTATTTTTATTTATATTAAATGGCTTTTCCGTTAAATATACTTTATTATCGGCATAATGCCGTTTTTTTCGATATCTATAACCGCATACGAGGGGGCTCCCTGTCTCGGAGCAGAGCAGGAGCCGGGGTTTACGGCGTAAATACCGTTTTCGTAAGAGATATGACTTATATGGGTATGCCCGAAAAGTACAATATCACAGCTGAGCTGTCTCGCCCTTTGAACAAGGCCGTCTATGCCTCCCTTAACACCGTAAGGATGACCGTGGGTATAAAAAATCCGATGTGAGCCTATAAGCTCAATATCACTCGACGGATATTCGCTGATAAAATCACAATTACCGGAAACTATATGAAAGCTTTTTTCGGGATAAATCGCCTTAAGAGCTTCTATATCGGCTACTACATCACCGAGGAAAAATATATGTACAGCTTCCCCTTCAAGAGAAAGTATTTTTTCTACTGTGCTCTGACGGCGATGTGAATCGGAAATAACAACTAAGCGCAGTTTTTTCACCTCATAACATTTAATCGAATATCATAGAATAAATATATAATGTAACGGGAGTGGTAATATGAATAACAGCGATAAGGACAAAATTATAGAAAAAATTTTACATTCTAAAAGCGGATTTTCAAAAAGCGACCTTGAAAATGCCGCAGCTGGCGATATGAGCGGAGTTTTTTCAAAGCTTAACAAGGAGGATTCCGAGCGAATAAGAGAGGCTCTCTCAAGCCCAGAAAAGGCAAAGCAGCTGCTTTCAAGTGAAGCCGCTTCAAAGCTGTTGGAAAATCTGCTCGGGAAAAATAAAAATGGAAGATCTCAGTGAAAAGCTCGCCGATATTCTAAACGACCCTGAAAGCTTGGATAAAATCAAAAAAATGACCGAAAGTCTGCTCGGGGAAAAAGCTACGGCCGCCGACCTACAGAAGAGCGAAGCGTTGCCGAATATGCCCGATAGTGCAGATATGAAAAAAATCATCGGCATAATGTCTCGCCTAAAGGCCGAGAGCAATGACAGCCGCACTCTGCTTTTAAAGGCACTTCGGCCGAATTTAAGCCCAAAAAGGCAGGAAAAGGTTGACCTTGCCATAAAAATGCTTAAAATAATCGATCTTCTTCCGTATTTAAAGGAAAGCGGCATAATGAACATTATTTAATCGGGAGGCGGGCTTATGACAGAGGAGCAAAGCTTTTTCGTAAAGCAGCAAAGAGCTGTGGAGCAGATGAAGGAAATGCAAAGAAAATCAAGCGATTCGCATCACTCTATGCCTCCCACACCGCCGTTTGTTAAATTACCGGAGGTAAGCCTGCCGCCGAAGGAGGAGGAAAAAAACAACAGCACCGACAGGGTAAATAATACAAACGGATTGGGCGATTTATTAAGCGGATTGAATTTGCCGTTTTTAAGCGATATTAAAAACGACGGTGATATCGGGCTTGTTTTAGGGCTCATCTTGATACTTATGAGCGAAAAGTCAGACCGGCTTTTAATGCTGAGCTTGCTTTATATTTTGATGTAGCCTATCGGTCAAAAAGCGACGGTAGCTATCCTCCCGATATCTTGAGAAAATCAAGTTACAATTTGGTTACATTTTTTGGTTATTTTTTGCATTTTTTGGTTTTATGTCAACTTGGACAACCCATTAAGTTATTCAACTTATCCACCGTTTAATCAACAGTTTTTCGGTGAATAAAGTGTATTTTCCGCAGTTTCAGCTTCAAAAACGGTGGATAACTCGGTTGATAAGTTGAAGAAGTCAGTATGCATAAATAAAATGAATAAAAAATTATGTAAATCAAAGTCGAATTTTGCTAGAAGCGATTTTACACTCTTTATCAAGAAATAACAGTGTCTCCTGTTTTAAGCTTTAACTGAATTTTTAAGGTATGTCAAGGCTCCGAAGCAGGCGGCTTCGGAGCCTTTAAGTATACTGCAATATAATTTACTCGGATAAATATTTATGTATAGCTTCCGCCGCTTTTTTTCCGGCGCCCATAGCAAGAATAACAGTAGCCGCACCGGTAACCGCATCTCCGCCGGCATAAACGCCTTCCTTAGTGGTCTGCATTGCTTCATCAACAACAAGGCAGCCTCTCTTATCAGCCTCAAGCCCTGTGGTGGTTGACCTTATAAGCGGATTGGGAGAGGTTCCGAGAGCCATTATAACCGAATCCACCGGAATTACAAATTCCGAATCGGGTATGGGCTGCGGCTTGCGTCGACCGGAGGCATCAGGCTCGCCAAGCTCCATCCTGACACATTCTATTCCCGTAACATATTCATTTTCATCCGAAATAATACGCACGGGGTTGCAGAGAAGCTTAAACTCGATTTCTTCCTCCCTTGCATGATGCACCTCCTCTTTTCTTGCGGGCATCTCCTCCTCGCCTCTGCGATAAATTATATAAACATTTTCTGCCCCGAGGCGCTTTGCACAGCGAGCGGCATCCATTGCAACATTTCCCCCGCCGACTACCGCAACGGAATTTGAATGCTTTATCGGAGTATCATAATCGTCAAGATAAGCCTTCATAAGATTTATTCTTGTTAAAAACTCGTTTGCAGAATAAACTCCGACACTTCCCTCGCCTTCGATTCCCATAAACATCGGAAGTCCCGCTCCGGAGCCTATGAATATAGCATCAAAGCCCATTTCCTTTATTTCATCAAGCGAAAGAACCTTACCTATTACCATATCGGTTATAATTTTAACTCCTGCCGCTTCAAGGCCCTCTACTTCCTTTTGAACTATAGCCTTCGGCAAGCGAAATTCTGGTATACCGTATACCAAAACTCCTCCGGCAGAATGAAATGCCTCGAATACCGTTACCTCGTAGCCAAGCCGTGCAAGGTCACCTGCACAGGTAAGACCTGAGGGACCGGCACCTATAACGGCAACCTTTTTACCGTTGCTCTTCGGCTTTTCGACAGTCTTTTCACAGTTATTCATAAAATAATCGGCAGCAAATCGCTCAAGCCTGCCTATTGCAACGCTTTCGCCCTTAATACCCCTCACGCACCTGCCCTCACACTGCGCTTCCTGCGGACAAACTCTGCCGCAAACCGCAGGCAATGAGCTTGTTTCGGATATTTTTTCATAAGCTCCCTTAAAATCACCCTGAACTATTTTCGCTATAAAATCAGGTATCTGCACATTTACGGGGCAACCCGATACACAGGGACGGTTTTTGCAGTTTAAGCACCTTGCGGCTTCCTTTTGGGCCATTTCGGGGGTATAACCGAGAGCAACCTCATTAAAGTTCTTATTTCTTACCGTAGGCTCCTGCTCCGGCATCGCTACCTTTTTAGGTGACATATCAGCCATTAGTTAACACCTCCGAGCATTTTGCAGGCGTGTGCCTCTTCTTGGCGGTACAGTCCGTTTCGTCTTGAAAGCTCATCAAAATCTACCAAATGGCCGTCGAAATCCGGACCGTCCACACAGGCAAACCTTGTTTCGTTGCCCACCCTTACTCTACAGCCGCCGCACATTCCGGTACCGTCTATCATAATGGGATTAAGGCTTACTATGGTTTTTACACCGAAGGGCTTTGTTGTAAGAGAAACAAATTTCATCATAGGCACGGGTCCTATAGCTATAACAAGGTCATAAGCTTCCCTTTCGAGAAGCTCCTTTAATACCTCGGTTACAAATCCTTTTCTGCCGTAGGTACCGTCATCTGTGGTTATATAGAGCTTATGACTTACCTTTTTCATTTCCTCCTCAAGAATTACTATATCCTTACTTCTGAAGCCGGCTATAACATCGGTTTGAACGCCCATATTATAGAGTGCTTTGGCTTGCGGATAAGCTATTGCACAACCGACTCCGCCGCCGACTACCACAGCTTTTTTGGGGTTTCCGAATTCGGTAGGCTTTCCGAGAGGACCGACAAGGTCAAGCACACTGTCTCCCTTTTCAAGCAAGGCAAGCTTTTTTGTTGTATAGCCTATAGCCTGAACCGTGACTGTAACGGTACCGACCTTGGAATCGAAATCGGCAACGGTAAGCGGTATGCGTTCCCCCTTATCGTCTATCCTCACTATCACAAACTGTCCCGCCGCTACCTTTGCGGCTATAAAAGGCGCCTTGAAGGTAAGTGATGTAATTTGCGGATTTCTTATTTTTTTATCTACTATTTCGAACATCTGTAACTCCTTTTGAACTAAAACCCGAGCTCTCGCTTTAAATCCTCTGTTTTATCGGTTTTTTCCCATGTAAAATCGCTGTCCTCCCTACCGAAGTGACCGTAATTTGTCGTCTTATGATATATCGGTCTTAAAAGCTCCAGCTTTTCGATAATAGCGGCAGGTCTGAGATCAAAGACCCTTAATACAGCCTCTGCAATTTTATCGTCGGAAGCCTTGCCTGTGCCGAAGGTATCTACGCATACCGAAACGGGCTTTGCAACGCCTATTGCATATGCAAGCTGTAGCTCGCATTTATCCGCAAGACCTGCGGCAACTATATTTTTTGCAACATACCTTGCCGCATACGCTGCACTTCGATCTACCTTTGTGGGGTCTTTTCCTGAGAAAGCTCCGCCGCCGTGGCGGGCAACGCCGCCGTAGGTATCAACTATTATCTTTCTTCCCGTAAGGCCGGTATCGCCCTGCGGTCCGCCTATAACAAACCTACCGGTAGGATTTATGTAAATTTTTGTATTTTCGTCCATAAGTCCCTCGGGAATTACCGGCTTAATAACCTTTTCAAGTATATCGCTTCTGAGCGTTTCAAGCTCGGCACCCTCTGTGTGTTGACTTGAAACGACAACTGCATCTACTCTGACAGGCTTACCGTCATCATATTCAACGGTAACCTGAGTTTTACCGTCGGGGCAAAGATAGGGTATCTCACCGGATTTCCTTACCTCCGTAAGTCTTTTTGACATTTTATGCGCAAGAGAGGCGGTAAGCGGCATAAGCTCGGGAGTTTCATTGCAGGCATAGCCGAACATCATACCCTGATCGCCCGCACCTCTCAAATTGTATCTATCCTCGGTACTGCCCTTGTACTCAAGCGAATTGTCAACTCCCATAGCTATATCGGAGGACTGCTTGTCTATAGCGGTTAAAACGGCACAGGTATTACCGTCAAATCCGGACTGCGGGCTGTTGTAGCCGATATCACAAAGTGTTTTCCTTACTATTGCGGGTATATCAACATAACAGCTTGTTGTAATTTCACCCATAACATTAACAACACCGGTGGTGCAAAAGGTTTCGCAGGCAACACGAGCCTCCTTATCCTCCGATATTATCGCATCAAGCACCGAATCCGAAATAAGATCGCAAACCTTATCGGGATGACCCTCGGTAACCGATTCGGAAGTAAATAATTTTTTAATCATAATCTCATCCTTCTTATCTCTAAAAATAAACCGCTCACAAAAGATGAGCGGCATATACAGAAGCCTCATCTTTCGGATAATCCGCAGGATTTAGCACCTTGAAACAATCAGGTTGCCGGACTTCAACGGGCCTGTCCCCTCAGTCACTCTTGATAAGGATTATATTCAGTTTTCCTATTTATTTTAAACCTGTTGATATGTTTTGTCAACTATTATTTGCGTTTTATATCAACATATTTTTTCAACAAGCGCATAAGCTAAAGCATTGCTTAATTACCGATGGCGGTCGAAGGCTTTGTTGCCTTTAAAATCGGAGAAATCCTTTTATACACCGCAAAGCACAGCAGGGCATCTATAATACCCTTAAAAAATGTGAAGGGCATATTAAAAATAATCAGTGATTTTATCAGAGAATCCGAACAGGTAAGTAATGTCTTGTACATTCCAATTATTGCCTCCATAGGCATACCGTATATAACCACATAAGCCGGATATACAAGCAGGTAGTTGCTTACAACGCTTACCGTCGCCATTGCCGCCGCTCCTATAAGAGTGCCTAAAAGCGCACCCTTTCTGTCTTTTTTCAGTTTATATATAAGTCCTGCAACGACCGTAAATACCGCACCCAAAAGAAAATTCGAAAGCTCCCCTACACCCATCGAGGTTGTTATAAATAAATGAAGCAAATTCTTAACAAGGCAAACCAATACACCGCAAAGTGGGCCAAAGGCAAAGGTTGCTATAAGAGCCGGCAGCTCCGAAAAATCAAGCTTGATAAAGGACGGTATAATAAACGGCATAGGAAATTCAAGGCACATCAGTAAAAAACCGATTACACCCATAACAGCACTTACCGCTATTGCTCTTATATGATACCTTTTCATAAAAAACACCTCGATAAAAAGCTAAGGCCCCCGAATAGCTATTCGGGGGCTCGTAAAATTCAACCTTAACATTGCTTGAATTAATGCTTCTGTCATCCGGACTGTACCGTCGGCCTCGGAATTTCACCGAGTCGGCTTTCCGTATAGGAAAGTTAGCGGGCTTTACCGCCGGTGGGGAATTTCACCCCGCCCCGAAGCCTTTACTTGAATTATACTATAAGGTTATATCTTTGTCAATTTATTTTTCCGTAGAGCGGAATATCGCTGTCTTTTTTAGGCTCTCTGGTAGGTGCCGTCGCAACGGTGTTGCTCGGGCGTCTATCTGCACCGTGACGGCCTTTACCTCTATTATCCCTACGGCGGTCACCGTAAGGCTTGGCAGACGACTGATTAGCTTCTCCGCCCTCGGGGAATATAACCACCCTTCTTGAGGGACCTGAGCCGACTGAGCTTGAAACAACACCGTCTATTCCCTGAACAACGGTATGTATTATCCTACGCTCGTAAGGATTCATAGGTTCAAGCGCACGGCTTCTTCCGCTTTTGATAACCTGCTGAGAAATACGCATTGCAAGGGAGGAAAGGGCACCCTCACGCCTCTCACGGTAATTACCAACATCAAGCGACACCTTATAGTATCCGCCGCCGTTATTGGCGGCAAGACTTGCAAGATACTGGAGAGAATCGAGGTTTTCTCCTCTTCTTCCTATAACCGTTCCTACGCCGTCGCCCTCGAAAATGATTGTTGCACCGTTTTCCTTCTCAACAACCCTTATCTTCAAATCGGCACAGCCGAGACCTTCAAATATCCTTTCGAGGTACTTAACCGCCTTTACAGCCTTACTGTCAGCAGGGAGTGAGGCTACATCAACCGCTTTTGAATAATCAACAGAGTTTTCCGTTTTAACGGGCTTTATTTCCTTTTCCTGCTTTACAGGCTTTGAAGCGGTTTTTTGAGCCCTCGCCTGTGCTGGCTTCCTGTTGTTCTTAGGCTCTCTCTTTTCCCTTGGGGGCTTACCCTCGGGAATTTCTATATACGCCCGTACTTCGGCCTTACATCCGCCGAACAGACCGAGAATTTTTTTTCTGCTCTGTGTAATTATTTCAAAATGAACATCATCCTCAGGTCCTGCTCCGAGCTGGATGCGTGCGTTCTCCTGAGCCTCTGCTACATCGGAGCCGAAGCCCCTTGCCTCTTTAATCAAAAAAATAACCTCCTCGGCAAATCATTATGCCCTTGTGTTTGTGTTATTAAGCTTTTCAAGCTGCTTCAGCTCAAAATCCGCCTGAGACGCAAGCTCCTTTGCACGGGTATGCGCCAGCATTTTGTTCGGTCCGTAGAAGAGCTGAATTGCAGATTGCATAAGTCCTCCCACGAGGGAAGAGCATATCCAATAAAATCCAACTCCTCCGGGAAGACCGAATCCGATAAACAGAGAAATCAGAGGCATTGTAAACATCATAGCCGCCATACTCGGTGCTTCCGGATTGTTCTTCTTCTGTATAAGCATAGAAATCGCACTTGTCAGCATCTGAGCCAAAAATGCGCCTATCGGTATAAGCCAAAGAGGGGTGAATTTTGAAAAATCGAACGAAAATTTAGGAGTTTCCGTAAGATCAATGCCAAAGAGCTTGAAGCTTACATCGGCCTTTTCATCCTTTGCCTTTATAGCCTCGTAATCCGTGGCAATCTTATTGTATTCCTCCTCGGTAAGTATCTTCTTTATAAGGTCCTTATCGTCAGCCCTTATAACTCTGATAACACCAAGCTCGTTATTACTGCTCTTTTCGGAAAGACCGTATTTTTTATTAAGCTCGCTGTAAAGCTCTTTATCCTCAGTAGTCTTCGATTTGCTAAGCTCGGACATTCTTTCTGTTATTGCAGTGTTAACATTACTAACCTGTGTCTTATCCGCTCCTGCCATATATGTAAGCGGAGAAAGTATAAGCCAATATATGCTCATAAGTATTATAAGACGCACAAGCATAGGCAGGCATCCGCCGGACATAGAAACGCCCTCTTCAGAATAAAGCTGCTGCATAGCGGCATTATATTTTTGCTTATCGTCGCCATAACGCTTTTTAAGCTCATCAAGCTTAGGCTTGATTCTTGCCTGCTGAACCGAAGATTTCTGACTTTTAATGCTAAGCGGTATAAGTATAAGGTTAACGAGAAATGTAAAAACCAAAACCGAAACCGCAAAATTACCGCCGAATATATCTGCAATAAAGCGCATTATATACCCAAGCGGCACATTTATAATATTAAATAGGCTGCTCATATTTTTGGATTCACCCTTTCGGTGTTACTTTTTTCTTTTTTCGGGAACCGGATCATATCCACCCTTGCAAAACGGATTACACCTTAAAATCCGCCAAAGCGCAAGCAACGCTCCCTTTATACAGCCGTGGACCCTGATAGCCTCAACGGCATAAGCTGAGCAGGTCGGCGTGAAACGGCAACAGGGAAGCTTCTTCGGGGAAATTCCCTTTTGATAAGCCCTTATAAGCCATATCAAAAAACTACTGACAGGCTTCATTTTTTTCGCTCCAAAGACCCGCAAAGGCAAGCTCTCTTTTTAAAACTGCGGCAACCTCATTACTTTTCATTTTAAGCATTTTCTTCCGTGCCACAATAACAAAATCTGTGCCTTCCTTTATATTTTCGGCACACATATCAAAGGCGGCTCTCACAATCCTTTTTGCCCTGTTTCTTTCTACTGCGCCGCCTAGCTTTTTACTAACGGTTATACCGAGCCTTATCTTACCCCTTCTGCCTCTTGACGAGTACAAAACCAAGCTTGAGGTTACAAAAGAGGTCTTGCTTCGATATAACCGCCTAAAGTCGTAATTTTCTTTTAAGCTTTCAAAACATCGCATAACTTTGCTCCTATTTTAGGCAAGCAGATGCATAAAAGCCCGCCTGCCTAAAAGGAAAAGCCACATACAAGTGGCTTTAATAGGTTAATTGCTTTCTTCCCTTCGCTCTGCGACGGGCAAGCACCTTTCTGCCGTTTGCCGTAGCCATTCTCTTAAGAAAACCGTGTTCCTTTTTACGGTGGAGCTTCTTTGGCTGATAAGTTCTCTTCATAGTTCTAACCTCCTTTGGGACAATTGCGGCTGCCGCACAAGGCATATGAAAATCGGACAGCCTATCAATTTAGAATTATACCCCAAACAATATCATAATGTCAACAAAAATATGTCACTTTAAATTTATTTTTAAATTTAAAGCAAAAAACTCTTGCAAAAATGTCAGTAATATGTTATCATAGTCGTCGCTATGGGG
>CAYLQF010000059.1:0-9570 GCA_964385735.1 uncultured Ruminococcus sp.
GTCTTTTGCTTCGCAAAATCCACCTCCCTCGTCAGAGGGAGGCAAAGTACAGTTTGTCGACACTCTCAAGCCGATTTTTCTTTGCTGAAAATCGGCTTTATTTTATGTACGCTAAATGGCTTTTACTGCCTTCAGTAGGCGGAAAGTATTTCCGCTATCGCCTGAGCAAGATGCTCGTTTATATGATTTTCGCCTCTGTCGAGCCACCACGGATTTCCGTCAAAGGATATTATTTCCGCAAGCTTTTCGGGGGTTGTTTTTTCGCTGCAAACACATTCGTAAACACAGCTTTTGGTATGATATTCTATTTGAGCACGGCTCAGAATATTGAAGGAGGACTGCTCTGTTTCGTTTTCGGGGAGAGCACCGGAGGTTTTTACCGTTACAAGAACGCAGTCACCGTCATTTACGAAAAACGATTCAAGCTCTATCTCTCTGCGTAGGCTGTTATAGCTGAAATTTACGGGAAGGCTCTTTTCGTTAATGCTGAGGCTTACGGACGACGGCTTTTCAAAGGCTCTGAAGAAAAGTCGGTAGGAACGTCTTTCGGGTATGGTCTGATTTGAATCGGGAGCGGTAAATTTAAGTGTGCTGTACTCCTTGAAATCAAAATCGTATTTTGTGCGTACAACGCAGCGGCGCTCATCGATAAAGCCGTTATCCTCAACCATGGTAAAGCTTCCGCTATCGCCTGCAAAAATATGAAGCTCAAGACATTCGGGGTTATCAACTCCGTTTTTACTTACATCACCGCACATAGGGATTACGGAGCCTGCTTTTACGAAAACGGGCTCGCTTTCAAGACCTCTGTAGGCTCTGAAGGTCTTTCCGCCACGGTAAATTCTGTTTGAAAAAAGGTCTATGAATATTCCGCTTGGAAGCCATGTTGTGGCATAGGAAAGTCGACTTTCAGGGTCGCTTTTTCGGGTTATGGGGCTTACTATCATATTTTCTCCGAAAAAGTATTCGTTTTTCCTTATAAGTGCACCGTCAAAGGAATTCGGATATTTGTGATAAAGGGGACGCACCATAGGTATACCGTCCTCATGATTTTTATACATCATTGTAAATATATACGGAACAAGCTTATGACGAAGCCGCATAAATTCCTCTGCAATAGCTTCAATTTCGGGCCTTTTAGCCCAAGGCCGTTTGTCCATAAACGGATTAGGACATCCGTGAAGTCGCATTATAGGTGAAAAAACTCCGAATTGCACCCAACGGATATAAAGCTCGTCGTCATCATAGCCTGTACCGTGACCGCCTATATCGTGGCTCCACCAGCTATAGCCAACATTTGCCGCAGTTGCCGTAAAATAAGGCTGAAAATCCAAGGCTTGCCATGTAGTTTCGGTGTCGCCAGAAAAGCCGAGCGGAAAACGGTGGGAGCCTATGGCCGCATATCTTGACAGGGTAAGGGGTGACCTACCGAGGCGTGCGCTGTCAAGATAATGGCAGTAATTAAGCAGCCAAAGGGTGTCGTAGCCATCGGCTGTTCGGTCGGACTGCTGCCAATCAATCCACCAAAGGTCAACACCGTCGTCCTCGTAAGGATTTAAAACGGTTTTGAAATACGCCTTCATAAATTTTTCGCTGTCTGCCCTGAATTCTACGGCATCGCCCTTTTCGGCGTCTGTGCCGATTTCCTCGCACATAGCCCTGTAGCATTCCTCGTAGGAGCGAATACCGTCCTTAGGATGAAGATTCAGCGAAAGCCTCAGCCCGTTTTCGTGAACGAATTTCATAGTGTCCTTATAATCGGGGAAAAGCTCCTTGTTAAAGGTGTAGCCCGTCCAGCCGCTGCCGAACCTTTTTTCGTCGGGTGTTTTAGTGATATGCCAATCCATATCGAGTACGGCTACCGAAAGCGGAACCTTATGCTGCTTAAAATCCTCTATAAGGGCACGGTATTCACTGTCGGAGTATTTATGATATCGGCTCCACCAGTTGCCCAGCGAGTACCTCGGAAGTATCGGCGAGGGGCCCGAAAGCCGGTAGAAATCCTTGATACACTCCTCGTAGGCTTTCATATATCCGAAAAAATATATATCTATTCTTTCACCTAAAAGCGGCTCAGGCCAGCCGTTTTCGTTTATAGCTATTGTTTGGCTGTCATCCACGACAGAATATCCGCTTGAAAATCCGCAGCATTTTGAGAGAAGTCCGTCATCAAGCTTGATTTTATCTCCCGCACCGTCGAGTGTACGGACAGTACCGCCTAAATTATCTCCCTCAAAGCCGTGGTAAAGCTCCTCCTCGGCTGTGCCGTAAACCCAATCGTTGGTGCCGCATATAACAATTTTAAGCCCTGCTTTCGAAAAGGGCTTTTTATCGTAGGTTAAATGCAAATATGAGGTTACTATATGTAAAATTCCGTTTTCCTCGTATTTTTCAAAGGGTGGCTTTTCAAAATTACGATTTGCCGCAAGCCTTGTGGCTCGGTCTTCAAATTCTCCGCTTTCGGAATATTCGAGCCTTAAAAGTCGCTCGGTCAAAACGGTTATACGCCATTTATCACCGCAAACCGTTATATCACGGTCGGATTTCGGATTCAGCTTTAAAATTTTTGTGTTTGTAACAGACATAAAATCACATCCCTTAAGCAAAGCTTAGCATATGCCGGGTGCTTTGGCAATAAATTAACTTTCAATTAAAATAAAAACATTAAAAAATATTTAGGTTTTGTAGAAAAAGTGCCGTTTCTTTAAAAAATATTTGCATTATTAGGTGATATAATGTAAAATATCTTATGGGTGATACGGTATGAACGAGGGCGCAGTATTTTACGAAACAAGGCGAGATAATACGGATTATTTTTGCATAAGCGAAACCTGCTGTGATGCTCATTTTCACCGCTCTGTGGAGCTGCTTTACTGCATAAAAGGAAAAATAGAAACGGTTATTAACGGCAGGGAGGGCTTCGTAAGCGAGGGTGAGCTTTTGTTTTTGCCCCCGATGACGGTGCATAAATATCTTTACGGCGAGGGCAATAGGGGGCTTTGCGTGGTAATGCCTATAGAGTACGGAGATATTTACGAGGATGCAGCCAAGGGCCGCAGCGTGTCCTCGTTTGAAATAAAAAGGGGGAGTCTTTCGGAGGATGTGTATTATCATATGAATATGCTCGAAAATGCTTCACCGCTCCTTAAAAAAGGAATATACTGTTATATAACAGCGAAAATATGTGAGGAAATAGGCTTTTGCGATGATACGAAAAAATCCGATTGCGAAAGCTTTTCCTTTAAGCTGCTTTCGTTTATCGAAGGGCATTATAACGAAGCTGTAACACTCGGCAGTGTCGCAAGGGAGCTTGGGTATAGCAGATGCTATTTTTCCACTATGGTGCAAAAAAGCTTCAAAACTGGCTTTCCGCAGCTTTTAGGCTCTGTAAGGGTGAGAAAAACGGCTGCAATGCTCAGCGACCTTCCTGCCTGTGAGGTTGCTGCTGCGGCCGGCTTTAACAATGTGCAGAGCTATTATGATAATTTTAAAAGAACGCTGGGCATTACTCCGGGAGAATATAAGAAAAAATACTTTCAAAAAAGCTTGACAAAATAAACCGGAGGTGATATCATACCGATATAAGGATTAAACCTGTGATTGAGAATAGTAACCTGTTTTTGAAGCTTTAAGAGAGCTGTCGGCGGTGGGATGGCAGTAGTGAATTTTCAGGCGAATGGACTTATGAGGGCGGTCGAAAGCAGAGCCTTGTGCCTTGCAAGTAGCAACCGACGGAATCGCAACCGTTACAGTGCGAGCCGTATGTTAAGTACGGAGCAGAGCGGATGTTTTCATCAACTTAGGGTGGTACCGCAGGATTTACAGCTTTTAAAGTCTTGTCCCTTTTACGGGATAGGACTTTTTTGTTTTTATAATTACATTTCGGGAAAGGACGGTAATTGAAATGAAATCAACGGTTTTTCGATGGCGAAATGCCGCAGACAAAAAAACTAATTTGAAGCTTAAAGCTGAAATAAACCGTTCTTATAATAGCTATTATAAATTATAAAGGAGAAAAAATGTTATGAAAAAGATAATCGCTTTAATACTCGCCGTTTTAACCGCCTGCGCATTTGCAGGCTGCAGTTCTTCGAAAAAGGAGTCAAAGCTTAAAATAGGTATTATTCAATATATGAGTCATCCCTCACTTGATAACTGCTATAAGGGTGTTAAGCAGGCACTTGATGCTTCGGGTCTTGATTTTACGGTTGATTACCAGATAGGCTCAAGCAATTCCGCCGATTCCGATTGTGCAAGCTTTGCGAAAAATATGGTAGCCTCAAATTTCGATATGATAATAGCAATAGCAACTCCTGCGGCGAAGGCTGCCTTTGCCGCAACCGACGATACGGACATTCCAGTAATATTTTGTGCTGTTTCCGATCCGGTTGCCGCAGGGCTTGTTGAGGATATAGATAATCCCGGCTATGCCTGCACCGGCACCAGAGATGTTTTGGACCTTGAGGCTCAGGTGGAGCTTATTATGGCAATGCAGCCCGATGTTAAATCAATAGGAATTCTTTATACCTCATCCGAGGATAACTCGGTATCTAACCTTAAAGTATTTAAAAGCATTTGCGAAAAGAAAAATATTAAGGTTGTGGCATCTGCCGTGCAGACAGCCTCCGATGTTCCGGCTGCCGCAAACGAGCTTGCTTCTAAGGTTGACTGTATAAATAATTTTACCGATAACAATGTTGTTCAGAATTTAACGGTTGTTCTTTCTGCGGCGGATAAAAACAAAATCCCCGTATACGGCTCGGAGGAGGAGCAGGTTAAAAACGGTTGTATAGCTTCGGTTTCTATCGACTATGTCGCTCTCGGCAAGGTGACGGGCGAGATGGCGGCAGATGTTCTCGGCGGAGCGGATATAACAAAGATGGGAGTAAAAACAATAACGGATGCTACCCCCATAATAAACGAAGCCGTTCTTAATTCACTTTCGATGACCCTACCGGAGGGCTATAAGGATGTTCAAATTATAAAGTAAACAAATATAATTTCAATTTGCAATCTAAGTTTTGCCTTGCATGGCTGTAATACGGCAAGGCGCTTTGTAAGGGAGAAGCATTATGCTTGAATTTTTGAGCTCGGTTGAGGTCTTTTTGGAAACAGGCCTTATATTTTCGATAATAGCAATGGGATATTATGTATCATATTACATACTCGATTTTCCGGATCTTACCGTTGAGGGCACCTTCGTTTCGGGGGCTGTTGTATTCGGTCTTATGGCAAGTCATAATATAAATCCGTGGCTTGCGCTTGTCTGCTCCTTTGCGGTGGGCTGTGGCTTCGGCGCCGTTACGGGAATTCTTCATGTTAAGCTGAAAATAAGACCGCTGCTTTGCGGCATTTTGGTTTCAACAGCACTTATATCGATAAATCTTGTTGCAACGGCTGCCGGTATGACGGGTGATTTTTCGGGAATGGAGAGCGCATCGATTTCCTTCGGAAGAAGGGTGGAAACTCTCCACGATGCCTTTTTCGGTGAGACGATACCCTCAAGAGTAAACGGAATTGCGCTGAGAGATTTATTGATATTTCTTACCGTTGCGCTTGCCTGCAAGCTGCTGCTTGATTTTTATTTGAAAACAAAGAACGGGCTTTTGCTCAGAGCTGCAGGTAATAACGAGCAATTTGTCAAAATGCTCGGCTGCGACCCCGGAAACAGCAAAATAATCGGTCTTGCTATAGGCAATGGCTTTGCCGCAGTTGCGGGAGCGCTTTATACACATATAAGCGGAAATGTTAATCAGAGTATGGGAATAGGTATGATAGTTATAGGTCTTGCTTCGCTGATTATCGGAACCTCTCTGTTTTCTAAGGTTAAATTCTTAAAGCCTACCACAAAGGTTATTATCGGTGCCATAATTTATCAGGCATGTCTTACGGTTGCTCAAAAGCTCGGCGTTCCGAGCGCCTATAACAAGCTGATAATGGCTGTAATATTTACCCTTGCGCTTGTTGCAAGCGGTAAGCTTAGAAGGACTGTAAGGGGGGCAAAGCAGGATGCTTGAGCTTAAAGCTATAGATACTTACTTTAACCGTAAAACGGTAGATGAGGTTCATCTTTTCGATAAATTTAATTTAAGCGTAAGCAAGGGCGAATTCGTGTCGGTCGTAGGCTCTAACGGCTCCGGAAAAACGACCATGCTTAATCTTATTTGCGGAACCCTTATGCCGGACGGCGGGGATATATTTTTCAACGGAAAAAGCATTACAAAGCTTCCCGAACATAAAAGGGCAAAATATATAAGCCGAGTTTTTCAGGAGCCTAAGGCGGGAACCTGCTCAAGCCTTACCGTGCTTGAAAATTTTGCTTTGGCGGATAATAAAAATAAGATGTATTCGCTTTCAAGGGGCGTTTCCAAAAAAAGAACGGATTATTACAGAGAGCTGCTTAAAAAATGCAATATGGGTCTTGAGGACCGTATGAGTGTTCCCGTGGGAGCACTTTCGGGCGGGCAAAGGCAGGCGATAGCTCTGGTTATTGCCGGCATGACTAAGGTTGATTTGCTCATTCTTGACGAGCATACTGCCGCTCTCGATCCAAAATCAAGCGAAACCGTTATGCAGATAACCGACTCTCTTATAAAGGAAAATTCTCTTACTGCGCTTATGGTTACCCATAATTTAAGGCACGCTACCGAATACGGCTCAAGGCTTATTATGATGGATAAGGGTCAAATAATTCTCGATAAGTCCGGTGAGGATAAGAAAAATCTTGAAACAGCGGATATTTTGGGAATTTTTAACGAAATAAGTGTTGAATGCGGAAATTAACACTTTATTTGTTAATAATTATATAGTATAATACAGTTGGATTTAACTAAATTATATTTCAAGGAGATTTGTTATGAAAAAGGGTAAACTAGCGTTAATTGCGGTTATAGCTGTTGCGGTTGTTCTTATTCTCGCTGTGATAGGCGGCTATAACGGTCTTGTGAGTGAGCAGGAAAATGTAAGCGATGCGCAGGCACAGATATCTGTTCAGCTTCAGCGTAGAGCAGATCTTATTCCGAACTTTGTAAACACGGTAAAGGGATATTCCGATTACGAAAAATCAACCTATACTGCCGTAACCGAGGCGAGAGCCGCAGTTTCAAAGGCAAGCACCGTTGCAGAGCAGCAGGCTGCCGAGGAACAGCTTGATAAGGCGGTAAGTGTATGGGTTAATGCTGTAACCGAGGCTTATCCGGAGCTTAAAGCAGACTCGCAGTACACAGCGCTTACCGATGAGCTCTCGGGCACGGAAAACCGCATAGCAACCGCACGGAGAGATTATAACAAGGTTGCTAAGGAGTACAATACTAAAATAAGAAAATTCCCCAAAAACATATTAGCCGGCATCTTTGGTTTTGATAAAGCAGATTACTTTGAAAATTCGCAGAGTGCCGAAAATGTTCCCTCTGTAAGCTTTTAAAGGTTTGATTTATGGGGATAAAACGATTATTTGCGGCTGTTATTGCTGTAGCGACGGTAGCCTTATGTCTTTGCGGCTGTGATGAGGATGCGGCAAGCAGTCTTACTGCGACAGACCGATTTTTCATAAACGACTTTGCCGAGGTCATCGACTCTTCTGATGAAGACAGTATATATAATTACGGTAAGTCGCTTTATGAAAATGAGGAAACAAAGGGCGCACAGGTTGTTGCGGTAACTGTTGAGACAACAAACGGAGAGGACCCTGCCGATTATGCCCTTGAGCTCGGCAGAAATTGGGGCGTCGGAAATAAAGATGAGGACAACGGTGTTGTTATCCTACTTGCAAGCGAGGACAGAAATATAGAAATTTCCGTCGGCTACGGTCTTGAGGGAGCTTTGCCTGATTCAAAGGTCGGCAGGTTGCTTGATGTATATGCCATTCCGTATCTTGAGGAGGACGATTTCTCAAAGGGAATGGAAGAGCTTTACAAGGCTGTAGTAAACGAGGTTTACAGGGAATACGGTATAACGCCCGAGGGCTATATTTCTCCTGAGGAGGCGCAAAGTAGCTCACAGGAGGATAAATACACTGTTAAGATAATTGCTTCATGGGTTGTTCTTATTATTGTTGTATCGGTATTTCTTGGAATTTTCCGTAAAAAGCTCTTCAGAGGCGGCGGCCCGTTCGGCGGAGCGGGAGGATTTTTCATAGGCGGTCACGGCCACGGCGGATTTTCGGGCGGCTCGGGAAGATCCGGTGGCTTCGGAGGCTTCTCGGGCGGCGTCGGAAGCTTCGGCGGAGGCGGCGGCGGAAGAAGCTTTTAATTTTAAACGGAGTTTTTGAAGCAATGTATCAAAACAAGGATTACGGTGACTATTTCGCTAAGCTTGAGCAGGAGTTCAGTAAAGGGAAAGGCGAAAACACCGAAAGAGAGTATATTCAGCCGGCAAAAAAACCGACTGTAGGGTTAAGTAAAAGGGAGAAAAAGGTTCGGGCAATTTTTGCCCGAACGGTTTTTTCTGTCGTCATAATTGCAATTGCGGCGACTGCGGTTGCACTTATCTGCTTGATTTCGGGCAATATCGCCGAAAGCGAAAAGGAAGGCAAGCCGACGGCCTCTGCCGTTAAAACGGCGGGCGAGTCCGATGAAGCGCCGGATTTGTTTGCCAAGGCGGATTCACAGACGGTTCTTATAGGCGATGATATCAAAAGCTCAAGCGCTGTTTTTATAGACATTGCCGAAAACCGTATCTGTGCAAGCAGAGCAAGCGATGTCCGTTGCTATCCGGCATCTACCACAAAGATAATGACTCTGCTTGTTGCGGTTGAAAACATCAAGGACCTTGACGATACCTTTAAGATGACCTATACGATAACCGACCCTCTTTACGAGCAGGAGGCAACCGTTGCCGGCTTTATATCGGGCGAAACTGTTACTATGACCGACCTTTTATACGGTACTATACTTCCGTCCGGCGGCGATGCGGCTGTGGCTCTTGCAACTAAAATTTCCGGCGGCGAAGCGGAGTTTGCCGAGCTGATGAACAAAAAAGCAAGCGAGTTAGGGCTTAAGAATACTCATTTTACAAACTGTACGGGACTTTATAACAAGGAGCATTATACCACCGCTGAGGATCTTGCGGTTATCTTAAGGCAGGCTATGCAAAATGAGCTATGCAAAAAGGTTTTGACGGCTCAAACCTATTTGAGCAGCAGTACACCTCAGCATCCAGAGGGCATTGATATGCTCAGCACGCTGTTTAAATATATGTACGGAACAGAATCGGGCAATGCTACGATTTTAGGCGGAAAAACGGGATATACGGGCGAATCGGGCTACTGTATAGCAACCTTCGGCATATCCGAAAGCTCAAGGGAATATGTTTGCGTGGCTTTTAACGCCGACTCAAGATGGCCTGCCGTATACGATCAAATAAATCTTTACAAGGCATATGCAAGGTGAGCTTTAAGCCGATTTTAAAAAATTAAAAAAAAGAATAAAAAAAGAGTAAAAAACTCTTGACATTCCTCCGTTGTTATGGTAATATAATGTTCGTCGCCGGTGAGTTACAAAAGCGAACCAGCGCTGAATGTGGGAGCATAGCTCAGCTGGGAGAGCATCTGCCTTACAAGCAGAGGGTCAT
>CAYLQF010000060.1:0-9531 GCA_964385735.1 uncultured Ruminococcus sp.
GACCATTAGAACCTGAATCTAACGCGTCTGCCAATTCCGCCATACCCGCATATTGAATTTTCACCCTCCAAATTTTACACGGCGAGGGCAAGCCGAGGCAGAGCTTATTTTTCGGATAAATCTTACTTTTCAGCTGTTTCTGCGAACGGTAAAAACCGAAGCCTTATAGAGTTCGGTTTTTACCGCTTGAAGTATTATACCATAAATTTGTCAAAAGTCAATAAGAAAATAGTGCTATAAGGCTTGTGAATATAAGCTTATAAGGGCTTAAAAGCAGTTTTTAAAAAGCACAGAAAGTATGTTCGACAATATCAATCCTCAGCCTGTGTTTCATAAAGCTCGGCTTTAGTATCCTCGGAAAATTGCTCTGTCTCCGGCTCGAAAAGGCTCATATCAAGCTCTGCTTCCGTGTGTATGCAGTCCTCCGTATCGGATTTAATGCTTAAAGCCGGTGCGGTATTATCGTTATCGTCAGGAGACTCAGCCTGCTCCTCGCCATTACTGTGTGAAGCGCTTCCCTTTAATATAAAGATTGCCAAAACCGTTATTCCCACCGCAAGCAAAACTGCCAAGCATAATACCGCTATGCCTATCGGTGATATGCTTTTGATGCCGCTTAAAAGCCTTGTAAAAGTATTTTCGTCTTTAACGGTTGTAGCCTTAGCTGCTTCGGAGCTGAGCGCAAAATCGGGTGAACGCTGAATTGAACCTTGAAGAGAATCGTATCTGTAGAATTGAGAAACACCGTCTGCATAACAATATATGACATAGAAATCGGCAAGCCGTTCGTCGTTTGAAACAAAAGCAAAGGCCGACCCGTTAGACAGCTTCAACTGTCCGGATTTCCAGCCGCTCGGCGGATAACCGTTTCCTGGTTCTTCAATAATATAGAACTTGCCGTTTACAGTTATATATAACAGTCGGACATAATCACCGCTTGAATTCTTGTAATATAAATCCGGATCTGTTCCGTCCTCATTTGAAATATAGAAAAGTGTATATTTGTTTCCCCCTTCGATAAGTGCACCGACCTCAATATCGTCAAAAGCAACTGTGGTTTGGGCAAAGCCTTCGGGAACAGGCATAGAGGATATATCTTGCATAATTTTTTTTGCTACGCCGTCCGCAATTACGGAGAGCGGATCATTCTCCGGCTCTGTGGCGGGGGTTTCAGGTGCCACAGCCTCTTCGGCAAGTCTTGTTATGGTTATGTTGTAGCTTTTTTTCGCACCGCTTGCCGCCGTTACGGTTAAGGTTCGTTTGTTTTCTCCGACCTGAAGGTCGATTGTACCTGCGCCGACAACAGTTGCTCCGGCATCGGCAACACCTGCGCTTATTGTAACCTTACTTGTTGTATAAGGAACAGTAGCAGAATAGCTTGTTTTATTAGATGCGAAATTTGGTGAAAGAGTTGCGCCGCTTACCTTAAGCGAAGCAAGATTTGCATTTGAAGAGGGTGTTGCGGGGGTAGGGGTTGGCTCGGGCGTAGAAACCGGATTTTCAACCTTTATTGTCCAGCCGGCAGCAGATGGGTATTGTTTTGCTGTAGAAGCTGAGGCTGGTGACGCACTGCAGTTAAAGTAACAACTACCTTCTTTTAATGTTTGGAAGGTGAAAGTTTTTTTATAACTAACATCGGTTTCATCCACCCATGGGGTGTCGGTCCAAATTACTTTATCGGTTTTGACACTACCATTAGGCGACAGGCTGTCTATGCATTTAACAACGCTTCCATCAAATGTCAGCGTAATTATTATAGAATTAAATGTATCGCCGCTTGCCGAGCAGTTAACTGTCAAGCTGAAGGTTTCTCCTACAGAATAGCTGTTTTTCTTCGGACTTAACGAAAGTGTTGTGGAGGAGGAGCCTGCTGCGCAGACCGGCAGTGCAAAGCAGCTTAGCAAAGCAATTACCGTGAAAAGAGAAAGAAAAATCGAGTTTATTTTTTTAATCATTTTTAAATACCCTTACCATTTTATTATATTTATTTCAAGCAAATGACTTCTTATCAGTGCGAAATCTATTATATCCGCCACACCGTCGCTGTTGACATCGGCGGCTGTGAGCTGTTCATCCGAGAAAGCGGTAAGCTCAAGCAGATAGCTTCTGAGAATTGCAAAATCTATGATATCAATAACACCGTCCTTATTGATATCCCCTTTGCCGGTGGTTACTCCGGTATCCGGAGTAGGCTCGGGGTCGGGAAGCAGAGACTCACTATCGGTTGTTGCAACAAGAATGCAGGGCGACTGTGCCGTAACTTGCAAGGTATAATTATTTGTATAACCCGATTGTGCCTGAACTGTTATGACTATGCCTTGGGTTCCGGCAGAAAGGTTATAGGTTTTCTGCGATATAACACTTGCACCCTCGGGAACACTCAGCTTTACGGTTGTATTACCCGAAACAGATAGGGAATAGCTTTGATTATACATTGAAAATGCGGGGCTTAAGCCGTCAACACTCATTTCCGTTAAATAGAAATTGTTTTTATTCGTATTTTCTGTGGGCTTTTCTGCCGGAGATGAGGGCATATTGTTGAAAACAGGAATTCTGAAAACAAGCGAAAGTGTTGCGGCAGGGATAGAATCATAAGCCTTTTTCAGCCTTGCACCGTTTGTATAAGCATCATAAATGCTTTGGGCATACTGATGATATATGTATCCCGGATAATTTACAATGTAGTTGAAATCCTTATAGTAATATGTGTCCTGCCCTTTGTTTATATATCCGTCAGCATAGGTTTCAGCACCGCCTATTATCGATTTTCGCCTTGTGTCCCAACCTTTCTCCTGAGCCTTTGCAAGTCCCGAGCTTACAACATCGGCAGTTGTGCTGCCGGAGGCTCCTATGTTGAAGAAATTATAATATCCCGAGGCTCCGGAGATAAGAGCGGAGCTGCCTTGAGTACCCTGCTCTACGATAATGGTTGCCGCAATAACAAGCGGACTTATACCGGTTTGTGAGGCGGCTTCCATAATGTCGTTTATATAGGCGTTTGTATCCGAATCATATCCGTTTTCGAGGAAGGTACCCTTAATGGTGCTTCTCAGCATAGCTTCGGTTTGTGTTGCGGGATTATATGACTGCTGAAGAAACATATACATTCCGTCTGTGTTTAAAAAATTCCTCGGGTCAACATAATATGCTATTACCGATTTCGATGCGGAAACCCAACCTCCGTTATTGGCAGTATAGGTATTTGTTTCCCAATTATAAGCTCCGTTTTGCATAGACTTCCACGAATCAAGCCTTCTTGCCTCAACCTGCTTTCTGTTGAGAACAGAGTATTGTATTTCAACTGCTTCATCAAAATCTATATTAAGAATATCGGCCTCAAAACGGCAATTCGGATAAATGTTATGCAGCGCAGTTATCAAAGGCTTGTAGCTATCCGGAAATTTTGCAAGCTGCTCTTCAAACGATTCGCTTGAAGCCGAGGTGATTTCCGTTATGTATCTGCTGTAAATATAGCCCGAGGTACCGTCGCTTGTTTTTACATTATACCACTTATCGCCGTAGCCCTCTTCTGCAACAGTACCGGAAACGGTTGCGAGAATTTCAACGGTTTCGGGATAATTTACCTTTTTGATTTTTGTACTTGCCAGTGTGTTGGGCTCGCTTCTGAGCCACACATCGGTGCCGTTTATTATACCGTTTTTGTTTTCGCCGAATGCGTAAAATCCATCGAATATAAGGGTAGAAATCAGAATAGATATGCATAGCCCTATACTCAAAAGCCGTTTGTATTTCGACATAACCTACTCCCAGATTAACAATATATATTACAATTATATATTTTTAAGTGCATTATGTCAACCGATAGAAGGCAATTTTATTTTCAATCCCCAATACAGCACCGAGAAAACCATAATTATATTGCCTGAGCGAAAGAAAGATGGTATAATTGTTATGTACATTTTGTATTAAAGGATATTAAGCTGAGTGAATTTAATTTACTCAGCTTAAAGCCTGTCGGCACGGAGGTTAAGAAATGACGAAAATTAAGGAGGATATATGGCAAACGCTTAA
The DNA here is from genome assembly GCA_964385735.1 of uncultured Ruminococcus sp. Lineage (GTDB taxonomy): Bacteria > Bacillota > Clostridia > Oscillospirales > Acutalibacteraceae > UBA737. The sequence continues at coordinate 4,033 of CAYLQF010000060.1, forward strand.
ATCCGCCGATAAGCCCATTTTGCTTTACGGTATGGGAAACGGCGCCGATAAGATATTGAAGGTGCTTGATGAAAAGGCAATAAAAATCAGCGGTGTTTTTGCTTCCGATGGCTTTGTAAGAGAAAAAATTTTTCACGGCTTTAAAATTCTTTCGTATTCAAAGGCAGAGGAAATATTCCCCGAAATGATAGTGCTTACGGCCTTCGGCTCTTCAAGACCGGAGGTGCTGTCGACCTTTAAGAAAATAGCCTCAAGGCAGCAGCTGTATGCTCCCGATGTTCCGGTTTACGGCAATACGCTTTTTGATATGGAATACTACAGAAAAAATAAAGCTGAGCTTTCAAGGCTTGAGAGCCTCCTTTTTGACGAGCCTTCAAAGGAAGCCTTGCGTTGCATTGTAAGAGCAAAGCTTACCGGTGATATAAACTCACTTTTTCGATGTGAAACAAATGAAAAGGAGCCGTTTGAAGGATTCTTCAAGCTCGGCGGAAACGAATTCTATCTTGATTTAGGTGCTTATCGGGGCGATACGGTCTCCGAATTTGTTTCGGTTACAAGGTCATACGGCGGAATAACCGCCGTGGAGCCGGACTTAAAAAGCTTTAAAAAGCTAAAGGAATTTCTCGGCACCATAGACAGAGCAGAGGCTGTTAATGCCTGCGTTTCCGATACGGCTGGCGAAAGATTTTTCCGTTTTGATGCCTCGAGAGGCTCAGGGGTAGCGGAGAAGGGAGAGCCTGTTAAGTGCCTTACGGTTGATCAAATCACAGAGGGAAAGACCTGCTCTTATATTAAAATGGATATTGAGGGAGAGGAGCTCAGAGCTTTAAGGGGAGCGGAAAATACAATAAAAAGTCAGAAGCCGAAGCTTAAAATTGCCTGCTATCATCGCAGCGAGGATATGATAGAAATTCCAAAGGCGGTTTTGTCGATCAGACCCGATTACAGGGTTTATATGCGGCATACGCCCTCGGTTCCCGCTTGGGACACTTTTTTCTATTTTGTGTAAAGGCTTTATGCTCGATGCCTGTTAATATGTACGATTTGTGCGTAGCTTTTGTGGGCTTGGGTATTTACCGAGCTGCGCTTTAATTTTTATCAGCCGTTTCGATAAAGGAAAACAGAGCAGAGCCCTGTGTCTTAAGTACACAATGCATATTTATGCAAATGCTTGCAATTAGACATACCAATAGTATATATCTGTATTAAAAATACAGCCAAAGCGTTTTTTATGGGGTTGACAAGCGTGAAGCTTTATGCTAAAATATGGTACATTATATGAATATTTATGCAGGTTGAGGAATGCTTTATGAATAAGGTTTTTATTGACGGCAGCGCCGGAACAACAGGGCTTCGAATAAAGGAAAGATTGCTTAAAAGAAAGGATATTGAGCTTATTTCTTTGCCCGAGGAAAAACGCAGGGATATCGGTGCCAGAGAAGAATGTCTTAATAACGCCGATATTGCTGTTTTGTGTCTTCCGGATGAGGCGGCAAGGGAGGCGGTGTCGCTTATTACTAATCCCGACACGGTTGTTATCGATACATCAACCGCTCACCGTACAAGTTGTGATTTTGTTTACGGCTTTGCCGAAATAGGTGACAGGCGAAAAGCTATTGCGAGCTCAAAGCGAATAGCAAATCCGGGCTGCCATGCAAGCGGATTTATTTCGCTTGTGGCGCCACTTACCGAAAACGGAATTATTTCTTCAAGTGCGGAAATAACCTGCTTTTCACTTACGGGGTACTCCGGAGGCGGCAAAAAAATGATTTCCGAATACGAGACTTTGGACAGAAGCCCTTTGCTTGATGCACCGCAAATGTATGCGCTTTCTCAAAAGCATAAGCATTTGCCCGAAATGCAGAAGCTTTGCGGATTGGAAAGAGCACCGATATTTTGCCCTGTCGTAGCGCCGTATTATTCGGGGATGGAGGTTACCGTTTCTCTTTTCGGAGAATATGTAAGCGGCGGTATAAAGGCTGTGAAAGAGGCTTACCGAGATTATTATTCAAATGGTTTAATTCACTTTGAGGAAAATAAAGACAGCTTTTTGTCCGCAGGTGAATTTTCCGGTTATGATGATATGCAGATAACCGTTTGCGGAAATGACGAAAGAATTATTTTAGTTTCAAGATTTGATAATTTAGGAAAGGGAGCTTCGGGCTCAGCTATCCAAAATATGAATATAAGCCTCGGGGAAAATGAAGCCTTAGGCTTAAGCTTAAAATACGGGAGCGATGCAAAATGAAAATAATAAACGGCGGAGTTTGTGCCGCAAGGGGCTTTAAGGCTAACGGAATTCATTGCGGAGTAAGAAAAAATAAAATAAAGAAGGATCTGTCCCTCATTGTAAGCGAAAATATCGCTTCCTGTGCTGCGGTATATACAACCAACGCTGTGTTCGGGGCACCGATTACAGTCACAAAAAAGCATCTTGAAAACGGTCTGGCAAGGGCTTGTATTTGCAACAGCGGTATTGCAAATACCTGCTGCGCAGGCGGTGTTGAAACAGCTTCGGAAATTTGCTCATTTGCTGCAAGCGAGCTTAACTGTAAAGCCGAGGATATAGTTATAGCCTCCACAGGAGTTATAGGTCAGCCTCTTGATCCGACCCCGATAAAAAACGGGCTTCCCGAGCTGGTTGCAGGACTTAATGAGAACGGCAGTACCGATGCCGCAGCCGGAATTATGACGACCGATACTGTAAAAAAAGAAATTGCCATTGAATTTGAGCTCGGCGGCAAGACCTGCCGTATAGGGGGTATTGCAAAGGGAAGCGGTATGATTCATCCGAATATGGCAACTATGCTTGTCTTTATAACAAGCGATGTCGCAATTTCTCCCGAGCTTCTTAAAAAAGCGCTTTCAACCGATATCAAAAACACCTTTAATATGTTAAGCATTGACGGGGACACCTCAACAAATGATATGGTAACGGTTCTTTGTAACGGTATGGCGGGTAACAAGCCCATAACCGAAGAAAATGAGGATTACGAAATCTTTATGAAGGCACTTAACAGCATAAATATTCATCTGTGCAGGATGATAGCTGCCGACGGTGAGGGTGCAACAAAGCTGCTTGAATGCAGGGTAAGCGGTGCAAAAAGCGAAGAGACTGCCAAAATCGTCGCCAAAAGCGTTATCTGTTCAAGCCTGTTAAAGGCTGCTATGTTCGGAGCCGATGCGAATTGGGGCCGTGTGCTTTGCGCCATAGGCTACAGCTCAGCGGATGTAGATGTCAACAAAATAGATGTTTCCTTTGCAAGCTCTGCCGGAAGGGTTTGTGTGTGCAAAAACGGGGTCGGTATAGATTTTTCCGAGGAAGAGGCAAAGGCTGTGCTTTCTCAGGAGGAAATAGATATTATAATCGATTTAAACGACGGAATTTTCAGCTCTACCGCTTGGGGCTGTGACTTAACCTACGATTATGTTAAAATAAACGGCGATTATCGTACTTGATATATTAGCAGCCGTCAAAAAATATTAAACGGAGGACAAAATGGATTTTTCAAATGCAGATAGGGCAGAGGTATTGACTCAGGCATTGCCTTATATAAAAAGATATACCGGCAAAACCGTTGTTGTAAAGTACGGCGGAAACGCAATGATAAATGAAACGCTTAAGCAGCAGGTAATGGAGGATATAGTTCTGCTTTGGCTTATCGGTGTTAAAATAGTGCTGATTCACGGCGGCGGACCGGAAATAAGCGAGCTTATGAAAAAGGTAGGAAAGGAAAGCGTTTTTATTAACGGACTTAGGGTTACCGATAAGGAAGCTATGGATATAGTTCAGATGGTTTTAGCCGGCAAGGTTAATAAAACACTTGTAAACCTTTTGGAAATGAAGGGCGGAAAGGCCGTTGGGCTTTCCGGTATCGACGGTAGAATTATAGAATCACAAGCTAAGGATGAAAAGCTTGGCTTTGTCGGAGAAATAACAAAAATCAATCCGAAAACTATAGAAGATTTGTTGGGTAACGGATATATTCCGGTAATTTCGACCATAGGGTGCGACGGCGACGGAAATACCTATAACATCAACGGAGATACCGCCGCTGCTCATATAGCCGGTGCATTAAATGCCGAGCGCCTGATTATGATGACCGATATAGACGGTATTTTAAGGGATAAGGAGGATCCCTCTACACTTATCCACGAAATCACCCTGTGCGAAACTCAAGAGCTTTATTCCGACGGAATAATTTCCGGAGGAATGATTCCTAAGGTTGAGTGCTGTGTTGAGGCAATTCACAGGGGAGTTAAAAATGTTGTTATAATGGACGGCAGGGTGCCGCATTCCATTTTGATGGAGCTGCTTACCGATGAGGGAGCCGGAACCCTTTTTAAGGAGAAATAGTAATATGAGCATTAAGGACTTGGATTTTGAATATATCGCAGGCACCTACAACCGTTTTCCGGTAGAGCTTGTGTCCGGTAGCGGCTCCCTGCTTACGGACCGTTCGGGCAAGGAATACATAGATATGGGGAGCGGCATAGGCGTTAATATATTCGGCGCTTCGGATGTAGAGTGGAAATCGGCTGTAGAAAAGCAGCTTGATAAAATTCAGCATACCTCTAATTTATATTACAGCGAGCCATGTGTCAAATTGGCGGAGCTGCTTTGCAAAAAAACCGGTATGAGTAAGGTCTTCTTTTCAAATTCCGGTGCAGAGGCAAATGAGTGTGCCTTCAAGGCTGCAAGAAAGTACGGTGCGCTTAAAAAAGGCGAGGACTGTTATACCATTGTTACCATTAAAAACAGCTTTCACGGCAGAACCATTACAAATTTAGCGGCGACGGGGCAGGAGCATTACCACGAGCTTTATCAGCCGTTGACCGGCGGATTTGTTTCCGTATCAGCTGAAAAGCCGGAAGAGCTTGAGGAGCTTGCGAAAAGCACTGAAATTGCGGCTGTGCTTTTTGAGTGTATTCAGGGAGAGGGAGGCGTTATTCCTCTTTCGTACGAATATGTGAAATATTTGCGTGATTTTACCGAAAAAAACGATATTCTTTTGATGGTTGATGAGGTACAGACCGGTAACGGAAGAACGGGAAAGCTGTATTCTTATATGAATTACGGAATAATGCCGGATGCCGTAACCACCGCAAAGGGCATCGGCGGAGGACTGCCTATCGGCGTTACTCTGCTTTCAAAAAAGGTTGAAAGCATATTTGAATTCGGGGATAACGGGTCAACCTTCGGAGGCAATCCCGTTTGCTGTGCGGGGGCATACAATATTATAAGCCGTTTGAGTGATGAATTCTTATCCGTGGTATCCCGAAAGGGAAAAATGCTTTGTGATATGTTTTCAAGCTCCTCTGCTATTGAAGCGGTTACAGGACAGGGACTTATGATAGGCCTTAAAACTAAGGGAAAGGCCTCCGAAATCATAATGAAATGTATATCTAAAGGCGTTCTTTGCCTGTCTGCAAAGGATAAAATCCGGTTGCTGCCACCGCTTAATACGCCTGACAGCCTGCTTATAAGGGCTGCCGAAA
>CAYLQF010000061.1:0-5283 GCA_964385735.1 uncultured Ruminococcus sp.
AGTATTATATCCTGACAAGCCCTATACTCTGCCGTTTGCTTTTTTACCTCCTTCTTTTCCTTTTTGGTAAAGCGAGTGGTATCAAGCTCGTAGCCGGTAGCACCCAGAGAGGCTATGTCCGCCCTTGTTGCGAACGGAGTTGTTCTGCCGGTTTGATGATTGGGGCAAATAGAAACATGGCAGCTCATAGCAGACAGGGGGTAAACGAGGGAGGTACCGTACTGAATAGAGGTGCGCTCCTCGGCATCGGTATCGTCGGAGGTCCATATTTGCGGGAAATATGCAAGAACCGCAGGGTCGAACCGACCGCCGCCGCCGGAGCAGCCCTCAAAGAAGATATTGGGATTTCCGTTTATGATACGCTCAAAAAGGTCATAAAGACCGAGTGCATAACGGTGGGCAAACTCGGACTGCCTTTCGGGCTCTCTGCCTACGGAATAAAGCTCGGTTATATTTCGGTTATAATCCCATTTCACATATTCGATATCGTTTTCGCTGAGAACCTTATTTACCGCTTCAACGATATAATCCCTTACCTCTTTTCTTGTTATATCAAGTATAAGCTGGTGACGAGACAGGCTGTTTTTACGGTCAGGCGCAGCTACAGCCCAATCGGGATGAGCACGGTAAAGGTCGGAATCGATATTAACACATTCCGGCTCAAACCACAGGCCGAATTTCATACCGTTCTTATGAAGATGCTCGGTAAGAGCCTTAAAGCCGCCCTTTAATTTATCGGTGTTAACTACCCAATCTCCGAGACCCGCAAAATCGTTGCTTCTTGCACCGAACCAACCGTCATCAAGAACGAAAGTATCGATGCCGGTATCCTTTACGGCGTCCGAAATAGCCATTAGCTTTTCATTATCAAAATCCATATAAGTAGCTTCCCAATTGTTTATAACAAGTGGGCGATGATTATTCACAAAGCGCTTATTTATAAGATGATTACGGTAGGCATCGTGGAAGCTGCGGCTCATACCGCCTATACCCTCTGCGGAATAGGCAATTGCGATTTCAGGCGTTTCGAATTCCTCTCCGCTCTTTAAAAGCCAAGAAAAATCAAAGTCGTTTATACCACCCAAAACGGCAGTTGTACCGTCCATAGCGGTTTCTGCCTTTAAAACATAGGAGGAGGAATATATAAGGCTAAAGCCCCATACCCTGCCACTGTTTTCATTTGCCTTGCGCTCGGCAACAGCCATAAAAGGATTAAGCGCCGAGGAGGATGAGACTCGCTTTGAGTCTACCGCAACGGAGCCGTGATGCATATTTATACGCTCAATATGATTTTCTCTTGCCCAGCCGCCGTGAGTAGTTATAATATCATACTCGCTGTTAGGAAGTGCAAGTGTAAATGAATAGGCTCTTCTTAAGCTTTTATCCTCATCCGATAAATTTTTATAAACTACTCTTCTGGCAATAACATCACAGTCGTCGTAAACTGTGTAATAAAGGTCAGCTGCAAAGCCGTTTATTTTATCCTTCAGCCTTAAAATCAGGGTTTCGCCGCCGTCCATACAAGGCATACCGTTCATTTTCGGCTTCTCGCTTACAATTTCATAAGAATCATACAGCAGTTCGCAAAGCCTATCACCGTTCTTATTTTGAACAAGCACAGCAGGCTCTCTATAATCTCCCGTACCGTAAAAGCCAAGCTCAGAGGGGAATTCCATATAGGATAGGAAGCCGTCGGGCAGACCATCCGTCCCGGGGACGGTTGCGGGGGCAAAATATGTGCCTATACCCCTTGTGTACGAAAGGTCATCGTGAGATATTTTAGAGCCGTAATAAAGATGCTCCGGATAGCCCACGCAGTTAATAAAAAAAGCATAGGTTGAATTTTTACCGTCGAGAAAAAAGGTTTTTGTTTTTAAATCGTAGGTTATTGACATTTCTTTACCGCCTTATTTTTTCCGATTATTTTTATTAAAAGCCCTGCCTCGGAGGTATCGCCCTCGGGATTTTCAACAGTACCGAGGCTTTCTATCAGCTTTCCCGAAAGACTTAAAGTGTTTTCCGAAGTATTTACAAGCGAGGTGATATCAACACTATTATCGCCGGCAAGGTCCTGAGCATAGATTTTTTTACCCTTTAAGCTGTAATCGAAAACTATATCAAGACCTGCATAAGAGCCGAAAATGCCAACGGTATCGACAGATTTCACCCCGAATTTAAGCTTTGCATCGGGTTGAATATAGCTTCTTGCCTTTGTTCTTCCAAAGGTGGCTATTGCCGCAACACCGCTCGGATTAACAGAAGCCGCAAAAAACGGTTTAATCTCGCTCTTTCCGATTTCAAGCTCACACAAATCCACATTTCGGGTTATATAAGCAGGAGCTGAGCCCTCTAAGACATCGCCGTTTCTATAGCCCCACCAATCCTCGACCTCAGCCATATAATGCTCGACCTGCCAGCCGTCCTCCAAAATTTCATCGGAAATTCGGGTGTTTTTTTCATCAACTGCAAAAGCAGGTGCAATTTTATGAAAATTAACCGCTCGCTTTATTTCTGCCATTTTGGTTTTAAGGTCTCTGTGCATAGCCGGAAAGGAAAGGTCGGGCGTTCCGCAGGGGAAGCAGCCTGTCATATTATGACGCATTATTCCCATTGAAAGACCGAGGGCGGCTGCAAGATAAGCCTCATCCTCGCAGTTTATAACGCCGTCGAAGCCCGGCTTTGCAGTATATCTTAAAAGCCTACCCATTTTTTCAAAGGTTCTCGGAATAGACATAAGCGCCGGAACATCATAAGAACGGAAAACATCGCTTGTGGGAATACACTCGTGCGCCTTAGCCTGATCTATAACAAGCTTCGGTGCATATTCTCTTGCAAGCAGGGTTAGCTTATTTCGAAAATCCGCATCCTCGCACCTTTTGCCCCAATCGAGCTTCCAATACCTGATTCCCGCTTCGTTTGACTCCTTAAGGCGATTTATCCAATATGCCTCGGGGTCATTGAAATCATCCCTCACAGGAGATTCCTGAGCGCATATCCAAAGGCCGAGACCCCTCCAGCCAATGGCCTCTATTCTTCTTGCAAGGCAGTAAAGCGGGCTGTTACCCATTTTTTCTGCCTCTTCATAAGCCTTCGGGAATTTTTCTTTGTTTAAAATCAGGCTTCCGTAATACCTTTCGTCATTATCAAAGGGCACATCCCAGCCATCATCAATAACAAACAACAGGTCTTTTCTTATATCCTTGTGCTGATAAGCAAAGCCCTTACCCGATTTACGGTCTAAGGTAAAAATATCCTCCTCGGTTATATGCTCACGCTGGCCTACTGGACCGCCGTTATCGGAGGCATAAAGCTGAGCCTGCCATGTGCAATAGTAATCGTTTGTCGAATTTACGATTTTAGGTATCAGATTTTTCATATTTTTCTCCGTTACATTGATAAGATTTTATCCATTCGCAGGGTTAAATCCCTTACATATTCTTCGGTATCTGAGCTTTCTATAGCAGGTCCGTATTCGGCGGTTACGAAATCGTTATAGTCTACATCGTGAAACGCCTTCATAACAGCCTTATAATCAACATCGCCATCTAAAAGCTCAACAAAGCCGTCAACGGTTCCTATGCTGCGCTTATAATCCTTAAAATGCACCTTTTTTATTCTGTTGCCGAGAATTTTTATCCAATGCTCGGGATAGCTTTGAGCAAGTGCATTTCCGACATCAAAATATACGCCGACATAGGGTGAGCCTACTTCATCTATTATATCTCGCATTTCAAGCGGTGACAACAAAAATTTATTCCAAACATTTTCAATTGCTATGCAGACCTTCTGCCGTCGAGCTTCTGACTCAAGTCTTGAAAGCCAAGCCTTTGCCCTATCATATGCCTTATCATATTCTACAACAGGGCAGTTTTCTATAAAATCAACTCCGGTAAAGCCGGGAACTACAAGAATGGTATCTGCTCCGACCTTATTTGCCACTCTAAGCTGGCATTTAACCCAAGCCTCCGCCCTTTCTCTTTCCTCGGGGTCGTCCGATGTAAGAGAGCAAAGCCAATAAAAACCGCTTGAAACCGAAGGTATGCTTATCTTGAAGCTATCGGCTAAATTTTTAATTTCCGCTAATTCATCATCGCTCATTTCGGGTGTAAGACGGCATCCGACACCGTAATCAAGCTCAACTCCGTCAAGACCGAGCCTTTGAGCTAAGGAAAAGACTTCGGCAAGTGGCATTTCCTTAGGAAAAACGCTGATGCAAACAGATTTTTTCATATTTACCACCTCAAAATTCAGGCTCGCTGCGTTTTAATCAGGCGAGCCCTGAAAAAAGTTAAACAATTATTTAGCTCTTCCGGTTAAAACCTTTTTACCGGTAAGCTCAAACCTACCGAGGAGAGCATCTGAAACAAGATGTGCTACGGATTCAAAGGTGAAGCCGTCATTTACCTCGATTATGGTATGGTCATCCTTGAAATAGGTTTCGGCAAAGAAGGGCGCACCGTAATTTACGATTATTTTCTTTTTCCTATCAAACTGCTGTGATGCCCAAACAAGCATATAGGTGATTTTCCAAGAGGTTGCATACTCCATATTCATATTGAATATAACAACATCGTAATGACTTTGCAGCTCTTCAATATCATCCTGCCAGCAAACCTGAGATACCATATCGCATATATCGCCGTCTCTGATATCAACCTCAAAGCCCTCTTTTTCAAGAGCCTTCTTGATTAAGGGTGTTGAATGTACCATTTCATTTTCGGTTGCATCAAGAAGAAGTATCTTCTTGATCTTGTCCTTATTGAGCGGCAAAAGGCCTAATTCGTTTTTATACTCGCAAATACCGTGCTTTATTATATCTAAGCTGAGCTTATCGGCAACATCCTTATCGGGAGTATCGTAGGATTTAGTAGCTATTGCCTTATTTCTGAACTCACGCATTCTGTTTATACGCTCTAAGGCATCGTCAAGACGGCTCATCGGTATTTCACCCGAAAGAATGAGCTCCTCAATCTTATCGGCAGCCTCAACAGGGGGCCAAAGGAGAAGATCGGCACCTGCCTTAAAGGCTTGAACCGCCTCATCTATAACATTACCGGTTGAGCAACCGCCCATACAAAGAGCATCGGTAACAACAGCACCCTTAAAGCCCAATTTATCCTTCAAAAGCTCTGTAGTGAGCTTTGTTGAATATGTTGCTATAGGCGAAAAGCCGTTTTCATAATCCTTTGTATAGGATTCAAGCAGAGTGTGAGTTGTCATAACCGAAAGGACATCTTCTTTGAAGGTTTCCTTATATATGTAGCCGTAGGTTTCCATCCATTC
>CAYLQF010000061.1:5383-9517 GCA_964385735.1 uncultured Ruminococcus sp.
GTACAGGTCTCGGGCTTTCCGTCGTCAAGCTCATCAGGCAAAAGCCCAAAATACATACCGCCGACCTTATACTTTTTGAAGAATTCCTCTGGTCCGCCGTGCTTGTTTATTTCCCTTATCGTAACGATAAAGGTTTGCAATATTTTTTCTTTTAAAGTCATATCCGTGCTCCTCAAACAGAATACTTATCAATAAGTGTTAAGGTTTCCCTTAATTCCTCGGGCTTTAAGATATCTACCGGCTTGTTGTTTGCAACACAGTCGGCAAAATAACGGATTTCGTCACCGTAAGCATCGGTCTTGGGAAGTGAGTGAACGGCACCCTCGTCTCTTTCCTGAACTGCGAACGGATGAAGCTCACCCTCCTTAGTATAAACAGTAAGCTCATCGTGATCGTAAGCTACAACGGCATCCTCGAAAACAAAGCGGAACTCGGCACGGAAACGGTAAGGTGCATTGCACCAGCCGCTTATAACATTTACATAGAAATCGCCGTAATCGAAAATTGCCGCAGTTTGGTCGTTATCGCCGTCCTTTATGCGTTTGCACATCATATCCTTAGGTGCACCGAGCAGATATACCATAAAGTCAACATCGTGAATATGCATATCGTAAGCAACGCCGCCGCTTTTTGAAGTATCGGCAAACCAGTCGTTCCAGCAAATATGCGGGAAGCCGGAAATTCTCGTCATTGAACCGGAAATTAACTTACCGTATTTTTTTGTATCGTATATCTCTTTTAAATAAACATATTCATTCCAGAAACGCATACAGAGTGCAACCATAAACTTAACGCCGTTTTCCTTAGCTGTATTATAGCAAAGGTCTACATCGGATTTTAAAAGAGTAAGCGGCTTTTCGGTAATAACATTTATTCCCTTTTTCATTGCGTAAACCGCACATTCAACATGGAGCGGAGTGGGAAGACAGATATCTAAAACATCAAGCTTCTCATTATCAAGCATTTCCTTATAATCGGTATAATAATGAGCCGCTGTATCGTCCTTACTGCCGTATTTTTCCATCTGCTCGGGACGAATATCGCAGTAAGCGACTATTTCGGCACCTTCATAGCTTTTCCAACCGGGGACATGAACTCCGCTTATGCCGCCGCAACCTAAAATTCCAACCTTTAACATATCAATTTACCTCTCTCATTTATAATATTTATCGATTATCGACTGAAGATAATCTCTTGATTCAATAATATCCTTAAGCTGTTGATCACCTGATATCTCACGCTCGATTGTAATATACCTATCGTAACCGAGGGCATGAAGGTCTCTTATAACAGCATCGAAATCTACCTTACCCTCGCCTATCTTGGTTTCCTTGCCGAGAGAGTGACCGTCCGTCGGGAACCTACCGTCCTTAGCATGAAGATTGCGAACATACTTGCCGAAAACATCTATTGCATCAACGGGATTTGCTCTGCCGTAAAGAATACAGTTGGCGGTATCAAGGTTTATACCGAGATTATCGATATCAATTTCAGTATCCTTGTTTATTCTTTCATTGCTTACGGTTTCAAAGCATCGAAGCAGGGTTACGGGGGTCTCCTGACCTGTTTCGAACAGGAGATACTGACCGTTCTTCTTGCAATATGCCGCAACATATCTTACCGCATCGCAGAAGGGACGGAAATTAACATCATTCGGATTTTCGGGTATAAAGCCCATATGGGTTATAACATCGGTTGTTCCTATCATTTTTGCGAAATCCGAGCCGTGGCAAAGGTTTTTAACCCTTTCCCAGCGGTATTCGGGAGGAACAAGACCGAGGGTGGTCTGGCCTTCATAGAAATTCCACACCGAGGGGCCTACCCATCCGCACCAAAGTGCGGATATGGTAATACCGTATTTATCGGTCAGCTCCTTTACAACCTTTGCGTTTTCCTCATTCATAAGCTCCATATTCCAGCACATAAACTGGCAATTATCGAAACCGTTATCAACGAGCGTTTTAAACTGAGTTTCAAGTGTGTCAACCGTTTTAAAATCGACACAGGTGCCTATTTTAATCATTTAAAATACCTCCAAAATTTAAGTGCTTAATGACCCTCGGGATTAAAGGATATATCACTGTCGCTGCCGATAGTATTCGCCTTACCGACAATAAATTCCTTTGTGCTCTTGAATTTATTTTTTGCAATGAAGTTTCCGGGGCAATCTCCCATAAAAGCAATAGATTTTTCATATCCGAAAATATAATTGCTTTCAATAAGGTTATAGCCGCCGTCTAATATTATGCCTGCATCGACCGGCTTTTCCTGAAGCCAATTGAGGTTCTTAACATAATTAAGGGTGTTATTCGAGCCGTCAAAAGCGCACTGCTCAACAGTATTGCCGAAAACGCCTCTGGTGTTGCGGAACTCTTCCCATTCGGGAGCGTCATCATTGCGTAAAATGTTAGCCTGAACTCTAAGTCCCATTCCGCTTGCCTTAGTCTGGCAATGGGTAAATCTGTTAAATGCAAGCAACGCCAAAAATGTGTGCTTTTTGGGCTTGAAATCTGTAAGAGGATTTACCGAACGACCGGGCTCGCAATAACCGTGATATGCCTGCATACGCATACCTGCGGCAAGCTCCATACAATGGCCCGAAATTACATTTTCGAAGCCGCAGTTCCAAACAAACTGGCTATGACCGTTTGCAAGAGTGGTATTGTTATCTACCCACAAATTATGATGTGTACCGAAAACAATGTCGAACGCCGTGGTTTCATCCGGCATAACCTCCCATTCCCTATCGAGAACAAGACGCCTCTTATCACCGTCCTCCACAACATCTACAATCTTACGGTACTGACCGAAGCCCCTGCCGTTGTATATAAACAGATAGCGCTGATAAGAATTAAATCTTACATCGTAGGGTACTCCGGGGGTGTGATACATTATATCGACATCGGAAACAATATCAACATAATCCTTGCCGAAGCCCACGCCGTGACCGTGCCATTCACCGTTACCGTGCTCGGACATATAGGATTCAAGGGCACAGCCTGCACGGTTTACATCGGTGCTGCGGTTTTGATATATCCAGTTATGTGAGCAGCCCTCACAGCCGACAAATGAGCGCCTACCTCCCTCAAAGAGGTTATTAACTATCATTGAATGACGAATACCGGCTACCATTGACTCCGCAATCTGACGGGGGCGGCAATGGAATTCGTTGTTAATAAGCTTTGCATATGTATGGCGTGCGGCAATCATAAATATCGGGTAAAGTGCAGTGAATTTACAGCCCCAAATAGTAAGATTACGAGTACAGCTTGCAGAAACAAAGGCTGTATTCAAAGCCATATAATAGCCGTTATTCTCAAGCTCGGTCAAGCCGTTATTATCAACATCAACCTTATTTATAAATACATCCTCGGTATACTGTGACTTATTATCTGCAAGGAAAACAGCAATATTTATGCCGTTTCCGAGCTCAACCTTTAAAGCTTCCAAGCCGCTTTGAGTATACATTCTGATAGCAATACCGGTTTTGTGCCTGTTTAAGTGCTCAATATAATCATTTGCCCAGCCCTTAAGACCGTATCCCTTATTGGCAAAAACGGCATCGGCGGGAACATCGCCTTCAAACTCGAAGGCCTCGGTCGCACGGATAACGGTAGCGGCACCGGCACCCATAAGAACAACATTCGGCTTAAGGCTTATTGTTTTCGAAATCGGGAAGGAGCCTGCCGAAAGTGCCACAATACCGCCCTCTTCGCCGAGAGAGTCGGCAGCAGCCTGTATTCTTTCGGAATAATCAGCCAAGGGACTTGCGTCATCGGCGTTAATTGTAATTATTTTACACTTGGGCATAGCAAGATGAGCAGAGGTTGATCTGTTAAACCTGTTACGGAGATAGTAATTTAAATTATAGGAGGAATCGGTTATTTCAAGCTTAACCGGCTTACTCCAGCCGAATTTTCCGCAGGTGCTTGCGCAAACATAAAAATCATACATTCCGGCCGGAACATCCTCGGGTATCATAAACTCCGCAATATATCTGTAGCAATCGTAAAGATACCCTACCTCTTCAACACCTATAAGTGAATAAACCTTGCCGGTTTCCAGATTCCTCACAGCGCCGCGCTTTGCCCAATGAGTACCGTCATTAAAGGCTACCGGTGCGCCGAACTTATC
>CAYLQF010000062.1:0-9485 GCA_964385735.1 uncultured Ruminococcus sp.
CCTAACCTCTGTTTTTCATATAGAGCTCTGCAATAATTATGTCTTCGGGATAGGTTATTTTTATATTAGGCGAAAATCCAAAATATCTGCATTCGGTAAGCTCCAGCGGTAGCTGATGTGCCGGATGCCCTAACGGTGAGTCAGGATCGAAATATTTGTTTATCTGCTTAAAATGATAAGCATCGGGTGCCTGAATCAAATAAAAATCCTCACGGTTTGCAATTCTGCCGTTATAGGCACCGAGTGCATCGGTAATTTTATAGGCGGCATTTACATAATCGTATTTATCAAGCAAGCTGAGAAATTCTTCCGCTATTTCGGTTGTTATCATCGGGCACGCCGCATTGTTTTCTATGATTTTCTCACATTCCAGATAATTTTCTTCTATATACATCAAGGCATTTTTGAAGGAATAATTGCGAGTTTTCCCACCGGCAATCGTTTCAAGCCCGTATGCTTCCTTTATATGATTTGAATAAAAATTTTCTTCATCTACAACAACAATAATTTTATCTATACTTTTTGCATTTTTAAATGCATCTATGGTATAAGATATAATTTCCTTACCCATAAGCTCGCAATATTGCTTTGGTTTATCAGAACCGTAACGCATACCGACACCGCCGGAAAGTATAATTGCAATATTCCTTACACTCTCACTCATAAACTATCCTCTTTTATCATTTATATACAATGCAATTTGCAGGCTTTTTTCCTTCAATATAGTTTTTAAGGCTTTCCAGCACCATTTCCGACCCGACGACCTGAACATCATAGGATGACCCCGCAATATGCGGAGTTATAATGAGATTTTTCGCTTTGAGAAGCGGTGAATCGGAGGGAATAGGCTCTTTTTCTGTAACATCAAGTGCGGCACCCTGAATATGACCGCTGTTTAATGCAGATATCAAATCGTCTTCCTTTACAAGACCGCCTCTTGATGTGTTAATGAAATAGCTTCCCTTTTTCATTTTGGAAAAGGCTTCCTTCGAAAACATATATCTTGTTTGCGGCGTATAAACACAATGAAGGCTTATAATATCGGAATCGGAAAGTAATTCATCAAAGCTAACCTTTTTGACATACTCAGGTACATCGTCGTCAACATACGGGTCGTATGCCAATATTTCCATACCGAAGGCTCTTGCCTTATAGGCAACAAGCTTACCGGCGTGTCCTAATCCGACAATTCCGAGCTTCATTCGATTTATACTTCTGCCTCTGTACTTAATAAAAGGGCTGTCATTATCAAGACCCCATACGGCATCACTGTATTCTGACGGCTTTGTAGATTTATCGGAGGTTATAACCCTGTTATGTATCAGATTGCTTGTATAAGAAATATTCCTTGTTAAATCGAGAATATATGCGATTGTAGCATCCGAAACAGCACCGGCATTTCTTCCTGCATTATTACAGACAATAACACCGTGCGCCATTGCTTCCTCGATATCAACAACACTTTTAACTCCACCACGGCAACAAATTATCATTTTAAGATTTCTTGCTTCATCGAATATTTGCTTATCAATGGTATCATACTCACTGATAAGAATATCATATTGAGAAATCTTTTCGGCAAGCTCGGAATGCGGCATAACATTATGATCGATAAAATATCCGTCATAAACAAAATGTACATTGTCACTGACATCTTCGATTATTTCCGGAATAATCTCTGCCGTTACCAAAGCCTTTAACTTAGCCATTGTAATTCTCCTTCAAATAATCGACTGTACACTTTATGCCGTTCTCCAACGATATGCTCGGCTTCCACCCAAGCGACATCAATTTGTCACAGCTCATAGTAGCCTTTGTGATTTTAGAATAACCCGATGCTTCACGCTCGGTTTGCTTTTCAAATCTCATAATGGTATTTCCCGCTTTTGCAGCTAAGGAAGCAAAGTCCTTTAATTTTACCTTTGACTCCGGTGAAGCAATATTATAAGCCGCCGAATCCTGTCCGTTTGCAAGAATAAAAAAGATTGCAGAGGCACAATCGCCGACATAGCAATAAGAGAATTCCTGCATACCGTCACTTTTAAGGACTATATTCTCACCTCTGACTGCATTCATAATAAACTGAGTCGGAGCCTTAGCATCGGTTAAAATTACCGTAGGACCGTATATTCTTCCTATTCTTGAAATAACATAACTCAAGCCGTACTGTGCATTAAAGGCAGCGCACATAGATTCTGCCGCTATTTTACCGGAGGGATAAGCAGATCTCGGGAGATTACTGTTTAAATATCCACAATAATCCTCGCCAAAATCGTCGGTATCTCCCCTATTAGCGCCGTATTTTTCAACCGAAGAGCAAAACATAAACCTTTTAATTTTGTTGTCGACTGAATATCGGAGTAAATTATATGTGGCAATTGTATTTGTCGCTATTGTTTCCACCGGCTTATCTGCATAATCCAGCGGAGAAGTATTACTCGCCGCATGAATTAAATAGTCTATATGAATACCCTTGAGCTTTTCCATAAAGCCGATATCGTTAACATCACTCGTAATATACGAAAAATACGGCTTATTGAAAAATTCCGAAAAGCGCTGTTTAATTGCCGGTAGGTCTCTGTCAATTGCAGTAATGCTTATATTACCGCCCATGCTTTCGTTATAATACCCGACGATATAAATACAATATGTTCCTATAAGTCCTGCTGCGCCTGTTATTGCAATTGTACCGTTATCAAGCTTTTTAAGAGCTGACAGAGCTTGCTCTGTAATTAAAGGCAATTCCTTAATAGAAGCAGTATCCAATTTAAACGACCTCTTTCAATATTCAGTCAATATAATAGGGCGTGAAGGAATGATGAGTTACTCTTTTGTTTTCAGGTGGCAGCTGCATATAATCACCGTAGATTTTAGAAAGATATTCGTTGTAATGCTTAAGACCGGAAAGCTCTCTTCCTTCAAAGCTTACAGTAATGAATTCGGTATAATACTTATTCGGCATAAGCTCTTTATCACGGTAAGAGCCGCAAACAACACCGACGACCGCATTACTGTCGAAATCTTTGTTTATATATGTTTTTTCTATTTTTTTAATAAGCTTTTTAGGATTTACAAAACGGCTCAACAGGTAAAATGCAAATCTGACAGGCTCCGCATACCATGAACGAGTTTTACTTCTTGTGAATTTTTTCCAATTGGCAGCAACCAACAGTTCTCTGTTAAACCTTGATGAATTCAAAGTTTTTTGAGCTTCCTTAAAGGTTTGACCTAAAGCGTCTGCCGGAAATATGTCTATATAAACACCGCAAGCATTATCCCATCTGTTTGCGAATTCCTCCTTAATTAAGGTTCCCTTTGCATAAGCCTTCGCATACAAATCGTAAAAGCGATCACTGCTTTGATGACATAGAAGCCCGAACGGTATTTCGTTTTCGATTGAATACTCAATAAATTTTTGATAATCTGGTCTCGGCATAAATATATCAATATCGTCGTCCCACGGAATATATCCGTGATGTCTTACGGCGCCGAGCATTGTACCGCCAACAACCGAATACCGCAGTCCTTGCTCCTTGCATATTTTATCTACCTGTTCCAAAACCTTAAGCTGTAAGCTTCTAAGTTCGTCAAGCTCTATTTTTCTCATAAATTCGGAACCTCCGTAATCAACCGTTAGCTTCTTGCAAATTTTCTGAAAATCCAACCTCTTAAAGAGCTTGGTATCAAAACCTGAAGTATCAGCCTTTCTGTAATGTTTACTAAATATCTCGGAAAAGATATTATTTTATTATCGAGCATATATTTTTGAAGCCTTGCCTCGCTTTTAAAGTATTTTAAACCGCCCCGTCTTGAGTACATTTCCTTTCCGACACGGACATTTACAAGTACCGTTCCCGTGTTTGCGAAGCTGCATTTATTTAAAAGCATCCGTATCCATAAATAGTAATCCTCATTATAATGCCAATCGATATATCCGCCTGCTTGCATAACAGCGGTTTTTTTAAACATAACGGTCACATGATTAAGCGGACAACGCTTTTTTATGTACTCCTTTATATCGCTATCGGTTTTCGGGACTGCACGCCTACCGACAATATTTTGTTCATCGCATATAAACTCGGTAATATCGCCGCCTACAATATCTAAATTGTTATCTTTCTCGAAAAAACGCAATTGCTGCGCAAAACGATTTTTTACAGAAATATCATCCGAATCCATACGGGCAATCAAATCATAGCTGCAATTTTCGACAGCAGCTCGAAGCGCAATGCCAAGCCCCTTATTTTGAGAAAAATAGATAACCTTAAATGTTACCCCCCCCCCGAGAATTCGGGAGTATTTGTCAATTACAGACTGTAGGGAATCCGGAATGGGCCCGTCTACAACCAATACTATTTCATTGGGCTTGACGGTTTGCTCAAGGATGCTGTTCAAAGCAATATCGAACCAATCGGGGTTATCCTTGCCGTAAACACACATAGCAACCGAAAAGGGCGGATAGATATTTTTTTCAAGCTCGACGAAATCATCGGACATAACATTTTCGTTTAACCTATTCGTATCCGGCTTACTGCGAAAAAATTTAAAGAGCCTTGTGCGAAAATAAGTGGATAATACAACTTCGCCGCCAAAGCGCAAAGCGGTATTATAAATATATCTCGGCAGAGAAATCAAACGATTTTTCAGCATATAGCGCTGCAGACCTTCCTCGCTCAGAAAATATCTCATTCCGCCTCGTCTTGAGCTCATTTCATCGCCCACACGAACATATACAAGATCGTCCGGAACATTTGCAAAGCGACAATTATTCTGAATCATACGAAGCCAAAGATAATAGTCCTCTTCACAATACCAATCCTTATATCCGCCTGCCTTATCATACGAGCTTTTTTTGAGCATAACAGATACTTGATTCATAGGACATCTTTTTTTTGCATATTTTTTAATTTCAATATCATTTTCAGGCACAACACGCCTTGCAACAGCATTATTGACGGTATCTGTAAATTCTGTGATTTGGCCGCCGACTACATCTAAAGCAGGTGTCAAAGCAAAGGCAGATAACTGCTTTTCAAACCGAGTAGGCAAGGATATATCGTCGGCATCCATTAACGCTACCAGCTCGTTATTGCAGGCACTAAATGAGGCACGGCGTGCTTCACCGTGACCGCAATTATCAGAAAAATAAATCGGTGAAAATTTAATTGAAGCTGTCATTACAGTTAATACCTTTCAACATTTCTTGTGCAAGCCTTTCCCAATAAAATCAGCGCCCCGTTTAAGCCTTAGTGTAATTTTTATCTAAAAACAATTTAGCCTCAGCCCTACAGTAATTAAAATTATCGCCATTGTAAAAGCAGCTTGAAGCCGAAAAAAATTAACGGTTGACAGATTGCAGCCTTCTGCATTCCTCAGACCACTCGTGCATATTGAAAATTGCTTTAAGATATATTTCTATTCTTTTTGGTGCCAATTTAATTATCGGTTTTTTAATCAAGCTTAAAGCTTTAACAAATATACCGAAAAACGGCTTATATACAATGTGCAAATTACAATAAGCTCGCCTAAAACCGAAAAATTTTATCAGCCAATCCTGAAAATTGGTTTGATGTAACACATTTCTGTAACCGTCACATAAATATATTTCTTTATTTTGAAGAGCATTTTTATAGTAATCGCAAATACTGTATGCAAGAGCAAAATTAACGCCGCTTTTTTCCTCGGAAACCCTTGTTTTAAACACAGAAATAGGCACATATTTACCGTTATTGAGGACATGGGCATAGCCGCATAATAAATCGGTTTCCTTTTTGAACACGCCGAAAAATAATGTTCTGGAGTCTTGAAAAGATTTTGAGCATTGATGTATAAAATGTTGTTTTTCTTCTATTTTAGGATTTGAGTATCCCTTCATACTTTCTAAATACACATCATACATATTTTCAATATCCGAAGGAGATAACAACTGTAGATAAAATTTTTTTAAGCTACGGGTAATTTCATAGCGGCGCTTTGCCTTTAATGCCTGTATGTCTAAAGGGTCGTCCTTTATGCAACACCAAAACGGAGTTTCGTAATTGCAGTCAAAATCGGTAGTATACCGTGCAAACAGTACCCCCCCCCCCGCATTTTTAAGAAGAGCTTTAAGATTTGATAAATCGGGTTCTTCATGCGGGAAACAACTTGGTATAAGAGCATGGTCATATACAATCCATTTAGTTTTCAATGCGCCATACCCCCCTGTGCCCTTTTTTGCATACCCTATTTGTTTTAGCCCTGCCTTTACAATACCATTTATTGAGCTTGTATTTTCTTTATTCACTAACATAAAGAAATCTGAGTATTCATCATCTTTAATTATGCTCTTGATAACATACGGATATATGTTTTTGCCACGATACTTTTCAAGTGTAAAGCAAGGCCCGATTTCATAGCTTTTTGAGTTTAAAAAAGGAAATTTAAAACATTTTCCGATTTTTTTGCTCTGATGAACAATTTCCCCACCACTATCAAAAACCGAATAAATGGAATATCGATTAAGTGTTATAATTTTCCATATAAAATCATTTAAGCTTGTCTTTTTAGCGAGAAAAGTTTTGAAAGTCGGTTTGAACTTTTTTAACACACAATCTGCAGGTAAAGAGTAATTGCATTTTTCACAGCTATTTGAATTTTTAAATACAATATAATCACAATTTTCTTTCATAGTATACCTCTATCATTGTTAAATTAAGCATTTCACACCTTTAAAAGCTCTAATGCAGCAGATTGCTTCTCATCATAGATAGCTTTATCAACCAAGCCATTTTCAAGCAAATAATCACCTAAATCCTCAGCAGTCTCCATACCCTGAGCGGTAATATCGGCTCTCTTGAAAACCTTTAAAAGGGTTTCAAGTATAAGCTTAAAATCGCCGGAAAATGTGATATTCTGTATGTAGCTAATGTCAAAATCAAGCTTATTTTTCCAATCTATTGCATTCCTGCCGTTTACCTGAGCAAGCCCCGAAAGACCCGGGCGCACCTTATGACGCATTCTTTGAGTATCGGTCATAAAGACCATATCACGCATAAGCAGCGGTCTCGGACCTATTATCGCCATATCTCCCTTTAGGATATTTATGAGCTCTGGTAATTCGTCAAGAGAGGTAGAGCGCAGAAATTTACCGTAGCTGTTCAGGCGAGCATCGTCTGGAAGCAGTCTTCCGTTTTCATCCTTTTTATTGTTCATTGAGCGAAATTTAACAAGCTTGAATATTTTTTCGTTTTTACCCGGTCTAAGCTGTGTGAAAAAAGGATTGCCGCCCATAGCTACTACGCCAACAAGCGAAAGTATTAAAAGCAACGGAGAAAGAACGATAAGCGCACAAAATGAAAGTAAAAAGTCGATTATTCGCTTTATGTGTTCGGCATAAAACCCGCTTGAGACTGAAATTTCGATAATATTGCCCTTTGTTGTCACTTTTTTCAGCGCCTCAGACATAGCTCAAGCTCCTTTAAAAACAAGATTTTATAATTTCGATGATTGTTTTTTGCTGATATGCCGTCATTTTAATATCGCTTGGCAGACACAAGCCCCTATCAAATATATCCATTCCGACATCAAGCTTCTCACCGGCTATATAAGCATTAGACTGACCTCTGCCGTTTCCGTTAACGGTTACAAACGGATTCATACGGTAAATAGGCTGCATATGCATAGGCTTCCATATTGGTCTGCCCTCTACATTATACCTTGCAAGGGTTTCGAGTATCTGTGTCGGACAGGACCGTCCCCTTTCGGGAATATAACAGGCCTCATTTTCTCCCCTTACCTGCTTACACATTGCCCGTTCATCAATAATCATACACGAAAGCCAGAAGTTAGGCTCGCTGTTTTTTTCGTCATAGGGATTCATTGAAACGGGTAAATCCTTAAAGCCTTCCTTATAGCGCTCATATATTTCCTTTTTCTTTGCGATATGCTCCTGTAGATGAGGATACTGACCCCTTACCACTCCGGCAATTATATTACTCATACGGTAATTATAGCCTAATTCCTCGTGCTGGTACCACGGAGCGTTTTCACGGCTTTGTGTTGACCATTTACGGGCCTTATCTGCGGCAGCGCCGTCATCGGTAAGCAGCATACCGCCACAGGAGCCGGTTATTATTTTATTTCCGTTATATGATATAACATTATATTTTCCGAAGGTTCCGGTTTGCCTACCCTTATAGGTAGCACCTAAGGATTCGGCGGCATCCTCAACAAGCACAGCGCCGTGACTGTCGCATATGCTTTTAATTTCATCAAGCTTAGCAGGTGTTCCGTAAAGATTGGCAACGACAACCACCTTAACCTCGGGGTAAAGCTCAAATGCTTTTTTAAGAGCCTTAGGATTCATATTCCATGTATCGTATTCGGTATCTATGAATATTTGCCTGCCGCCCTCGTAGGAAACGGGATTTACCGTAGCATCAAATGTAAGGTCGGAACAAAAAACACTGTCCCCCGATTTAACGCCGGCAAGCTTCATTGCAAGATGAAGCGCAGCCGTACCCGAGGACAGTGCAACTGCATATATACAACCTATTTGTTCTTTTGCAAGACGCTCCGCTTCATTGATGTTTTCGCCGATAGTTGAGACCCAATTTGTGTTATATGCTTCCTGCATATATTCCAGTTCTTCACCGTGCATAGTAGGAGAAGCAAGATACACTTTTTTGTTGAAAGGAACAAAGCTCATACTAATCACCATTTTTATGTAAAATACGATAAAAGCGGCATAAAAAGGAATTTGCTCAACACATAAATGCCGCAAATTAACATAATATATTATATCACTAAAGACTTTTAGTGTCAATCTTTTATTTCGCAGTCTTTCACAGGCTATAATTCCCACTTAACACAAAATCGCCTCTCCTCACGAATGGGGAGAGGCGAACAGATAATTAACAGTCGAATTATCAATACATACCGCCCTGTGCAGCGGCAGCAGCTGCGGCTGCATTTGCAGCGGCATTATCTTCCTTAACATCAGCAACAAGGCTTTCGGTTGTAAGAACCATAGAAGCAACGCTTGCGGCGTTTTCAAGTGCAGAACGGGTAACCTTTGTCGGGTCAACAATTCCTGCGGAAAGCATATCGGTGTATTCTTCGCTGTAAGCGTTAAAGCCGTAATTTATTTTACCGGAGTTAACTATCTTATCAACTATAACAGAGCCCTCAATGCCTGCGTTAAAGGCTATTTGGCGAATAGGTGCTTCAAGTGCTTTAAGAACTATGTTAACACCGGTCTTTTCATCGCCTACGGAGTTATCGGAAAGGGCCTTAACAGCCGGTATAGCATTAAGAAGTGCTACACCGCCGCCTGCAACTATTCCTTCCTCAACAGCCGCCTTGGTAGCAGAAAGTGCATCTTCAATGCGAAGCTTCTTATCCTTCATTTCGATTTCGGTTGCGGCACCGACTTTGATAACGGCAACGCCGCCGGAAAGCTTTGCAAGTCTTTCCTGAAGCTTCTCACGGTCAAATTCCGATGTTGT
>CAYLQF010000063.1:0-9233 GCA_964385735.1 uncultured Ruminococcus sp.
AAAAAAACGGTCGGGAATTGAAGCTTTAGCTTAAACACAAGCCACATTCCTCGAATTAAAAAACAGCCTCCCTCCTCAGAGAGAGGCAAAGTGCAGCTTGTCGACACTTTCAGCTCGGCATTTAAAGCCGAGCTTTGATTTTATCCCTATTGCTCTGCCTTAATTCTTTGCCTTTTTGCCTTTTTTAAAGGGATTTTTAATATTTTCGATAATAAAGGTGAGTATTCTCAGTATAGACTCCGAGGCGAAGGAGAAGATTATCACAAGCTGAGCTATTGTTGCGGGGAGCCTTACAACCGAGAATAGGTCCGGCAAAAGATAGAAGCAGAAAATCATACCTATAATATTTATAACAAACACAAATATCCTGTATTTATTCATAGGCGTGCTTATGCGCTGAAGGATTAAAAATCCCACAACCGCAAGCACAAGGGTTGCAGCTGTTGCGACATCGCCGTCGTCTATTTTAAATACATGACCGAAAATCGCAAGCGAGCCTACGCATATGGCGTCGGTAAGGCCGGCGGGCAGAGCTTTTCTAAGAACATTTCGTAAAAAGCCGCCGCTTATCCGGCTGTTGTTGCTTTCGAGAGCGAGCAGAAAGCCGGGGATTCCTATGGTAAACATACTTATCAGAGAAATGTGGGCAGGCTCAAGCGGGTAGGTAAGGGTGAAAACAGAGGTTGTTATCGCAAGCAGGAGCGAAAATATATTTTTAACAAGGAAAAGGCTTGCGGAGCGCTGGATATTGTTTACCACTCGTCGCCCCTCTGCAACAACGCTCGGCATACGGGCAAAATCGGAATCAAGCAGAACAAGCTTTGCCGCCTGTGATACCGCCTCGCTCCCCGAAGCCATGGCTATTCCGCAGTCGGCATCCTTTAGGGCAAGTATATCGTTTATGCCGTCTCCCGTCATAGCGACGGTATGACCTGCCGCCTTAAGGGCACGAACCAGCTTTTGCTTCTGCTTAGGAGTTACTCTGCCGAAAACCGTGTAGCTTTCTGCCGCACGGGCTATCTTTTCATCCGAATCAAGTAAGGCGGCATCGATATAATTTTCGGCATTTTCTATGCCCGCAAGTCTTGCAATTTCGGAAACGGTTTCGGGATTGTCTCCCGAGATAACCTTAACCGTAACGCCTTGACTTTTAAAATATTTAAAGGTTGACTTTGCGTTTTTTCTTATAGAATTCGATAAAACTATAAGTCCCATAGGGATTATTGAGGGAGAAAGCTCCGCATTTTCGCCTATCGGGCTTGGCTGAAAGGCGAAAACAAGTACACGGTAGCCCTTTTTGGCATATTTATCTATATGCTCCTTTATATATTTTATTTTTTCCTTGAGGACGAATTCGGGCGCTCCGAGAACAAAGGTGCCGCATTTAAAGGTCATAGCACCGTATTTATAGGAGGAGGAAAAGGGCATAACGGCAGACGGTGAAAGTGGCGACGGCGGATCCTTTCGCTCGGCGCAGGCCGCACGCAGAGCGTCCATAGTGGCGTTATTGTCCCTTGAAGCGCTGACATAGGAATAAAGCATATCCTCAAAGCTTTCGGGCGACTTGTCGTCTCCGTCAAGTGAGATAAGCTTTCGAACCTGCATTTTAGGCTCGGTTATAGTTCCGGTTTTATCAACGCACAGCACATCAACCCTCGCAAGAGCCTCTATGCTCTTCATATCGTTGAGCAGAACCTTTCTTTTGGCAAGACGGATAGTTCCGAGCGCCAAAGCAACGGTTGTAAGAAGATAAAGACCCTCCGGTATCATTCCGATAACTGCCGCAACCATTGAAACTATGCTTTTTGCGAAGCTTAGCTTATTTACGAAAAAGCTTTGATAAAACAGAATGACGGCTATGGGAATAAGCAGTATTCCCATCCACTTAACTATGCGGTTTATGGAGCGAATCATTTCGGATTGCTCGCCCTCCTCGGTGCTTTTCGCCTCTGCCGTAAGCCTTGAAATGTAGGATTCATTACCCACCCTTTCAAGAACGGCACAGCATTCGCCCGATACTATAAAGCTGCCCGAAAGCAGCCTTGCTCCGACAGGTTTTTTAATTTCGTCCTCCTCACCGGTGAGCAAGGCTTCATTTGCCACAACTTCGCCCTCAAGCACCCTTGCATCGGCGCATATTTGGTCGCCTGCGGAAAAAATAACAACATCGTCCCTTACAAGCAGATCGCTTTTTATCTTGTAACGGCCGCCGTCCCGTATAACTATCGTATGGGGAGCGTTGAGCAGCTTCATTTTATCAAGGGTCTTTTTTGCTCTGAGCTCCTGAAAAATTCCGACAAGCGTATTGCATATTATTATGGGCAGGAAGGTAAGGTTTTTAAAGGAGCCTACAATGCACAAAAGCACCGTTATTACGGCAAATATAAAGTTGAAGTAGGTAAAGGTGTTTGAAATAATTATCTGCTTTACGGTTTTTGCGGTGCTGCTGTCCGAGATGTTTAAAAGGCCCTGTGCGGTTCTGCTTTTAACCTCTTCGGTGCTCAGCCCCTCATAGCTGTATTTTTGCATAGCTTCCTCCTGTTTTTTTGGCAGATGAATTTAAATAAACAGCGGTATACTGTATTTGCTTGCAGTATACCACTTTTTTCCTTAAAAATCAACGCAAAATGCATAAACAATACTATTTCGGCTTTTTAGGGATATATTTGATGTATTCGCAGTCGGATAGGGTGCTGCGCTTGGTCATAGCATTAAGAACCGTATCTCTCAGACCGATTGATGCCGCCTTTATGCCGATTGTATCGTCCGCAAAAAAAGGCCCGTCTATATAAACGGTTGCTTTGGGCCTTTTGAAAAGTCTTGATTTTGTATAGACGCTTGTTGCACAAAAAACGGGCTTGCTTTCCTTAACGGGAAGCTTGAAGGAGGTACTCGGAAAGGGCCTTATAAAGCTACACCAAGGCCAAACATGAGCTTCGGGGTATATAACCACACAGGCGTTTTGGGCAAGGCGACAGCTTATTGCTCGGTTAAGCTGCTTAATCCCCGAAGCGGTGCCCGAAAGCGGCAGAGCCCCGAGAAACGGCAAAATTTTGCCTATTACGGGAAGTGACATATTCGCAGCCGAAGCTATTGTATATATTCTTTTCGGGAAAACAGCAAGGGCCGGAGTGAAAACATCTCCCACAGGCTGAGTATGATTTGCAAAGAGAAAAATCCCGCTTTTTCTATACCCCTTAAGCTTTTTCCTGCCGACAATTTTAAGTCTTAAATACAGCCTTGCATAGAAAAAGCCGAAGACGACCGCTGCCGCATAGGTAAGAGACGAAAGTATTTTTGAGCCGATATCCTCTCTTATCCATTTGTAGTTCTCGGAAAGAGGCTTTATCTCGGCGGTGAAAAAATCGTCTGTAGGCTCGCAAAAGTAACGAATTTTTTTATTATCCTTATTCTTCATTTTTTGTCGCCGCTTTTAAGCGGATAGCTCATAAGCCCCGCTATATCCGATTTTTCAAAGGTGTAATCGAGCTTTTTGCCGTATATTTTCTCGTAAGCCTCTTTTTTCAGCCTGTTATCCGTTTCGCACATTTCAATGCTGTTTTCTCTTACCGATTTGTTTTTATCGGGATACAAAGCATCAAGAATATGAAGGGTGTATTTAACCTTATAAAAATCCTCTGTATCGGGAGCCTCAAGGTCGGTTATCTCAACAAAGCAGGAAATTACCGGAGCCGAAAGCCTTGCGGCAAAGTAATATGCTCCCCTTTTACCGGGGCGGGGCTTTCTGTAGTTAAACCACATCTCCTGCTCCGGATATATTAAAATTTTATCCCCTTTTGCGAGCATTGAATCGAGAACGCCGACAAAATCCCTTTGCATATATCGGTGATCGCTTGTGAGCGGAATAGTATCGGCATAGTTCATAAGAAAGCCTATAATGCCCTTCATTTTGAAGTTTTCAGCCTGACTTACTATGTCAAGCCTACCGCTCATATGCTCTTTGACAAGCTTTCTTATAACGGTATTCTCAAAAGGGGAAAAATGATTGCTTGTTATTATCGCTCCCCTGCTTTTAAGCGGTTCTATCTTTTCGGCTCCGATTATTACGGTGTTTTTATTAACAAGCCTCATAGCTGTATCGGCAACTGCTCGGGCGCAGAAGGACTTGAAGCGATAGGCTGCCGTAGATCTTGATAAAAGGTAGCTTTCCGTCAGCTCGGTCTCCTCTGCCCTTGATAAAACGGGGTCGTTAAGCTCTGCTTTTTTGTAAAAATCTCCCGATTCGGCGGCTGTATGAATGTTTTTTATAACAGCTGCACGATCCCCTCCTATTATCATAAACGGATTTTCACTCCCTTTTCAAACAGCTTTTTAAAGGTTACTGCCTTGAGCGGAATTTCATCGCCCTTTCCGATAAGGGTGTTAAGGCAATCGGAGTCGGATTGCCTTTGCTCGTCGGAATAAGTCGCCTTATAGTGCTTTATTTTTTCTTTATAACCGCTGTCCTCGGCATATTTCCAAAAATATTGCTCATATTGAATATTGTCGTAGCACCACGGCTTTGAGAAAAGATTGTAATGAATAAGCTTCGGAGCCTCAAGCTCGGGCTTGCTATCGTTCGGCATAGCATCCCAAAGCTCCGGCAGATAAAGGATTTTCCCGTTGCACATAGCATTTATATAGTCCTGATCTGGAGCTATACTGTCGAAATGATAGGTGTTTAAAAGGCTTAAAAAATGAGAATCGAAGCTTTTTTCCCGAAGAGCCTTAAGGTTCATAAGCAGCACGCCCGAATTTATATACTCGATTTTTTTAACGCCCACCGCATTTTCAACATAATTTACAAGCGGCTGTATTTCCTGAATGGAAAAATCGGGGCAGGCGGCTATATAATTATCTCCGATATTTGTGTCGTAAAGCTCTGCTATATCCGAATTGAGAACAACATCACTGTCAATATAAACCGCCTTATCGTATTCGGGAAACATTGCGGGTATAAAGAGCCTGAAATAAATAGTAAGGGTGAAATAGTCACAGCGAAGTCGGTTCGACATTCTGTCTGTAACCGTTTCGAGGCCCTTTTTCATGGGAATAAAGTCTATTTTAACATTTTCCTTTTCAAGTGCCGATATTTTGCTTCGGTTTTCTTCGTTCATATCCTCGTGAAGCACTACAATCCTGTAGCCTCTGCTTTCGGAGGCATTTTTAACCAGCGAATTTATCGCAACGCTCAAAAAAGGGGCATAGCCGTCGTCTGCGGCAAAGAATATCGAAATTTCATTTGTTTGCATTGTAATCCTCCTTGAATTTCGGCAGTAGCTCTTCGTAACGCTCGAAAAGACCGTCGTATTCGTTTGTTTTAAGAACACTGTGAACCCTGTCTATATCCCACGGCTTTACCGTAACCGAATGGAGCCACGGAAAGAGGCGGAAGCTTGTCGTAAAATGTCGAAAAACGGTTGAGCTCTTAAGTCTTCGTTGCTCGTTATACCGCCTGTGGCACAGCTTCTTTTTCTTACTCAGCTTGTTTATTGCGGATTGGTCCGGCATAAACATAGTAATCTCACTGCAGCTTTTTCGGCATTTTTTAAAAAGCTCGGTTTCCTTTATCATTTTAAGATTTAAAAGCAATACACCCGAATTCAGGTAATCCGGTCGGAGCCTTAACGGCTTGCTTTTAAAGAACCATTTTCCGTAATGGTCAAGCACTCCGCAAAGCTCAAAATCCGATATATCCTGATAATAAAAGGAGGAAAAATCCTTTCTGCATATAACATCGTTATCAAGATAGAGCACCCTGTCGGGAATTTCGGGGACAAGGTCGGCATAAAGCCTAAGCATACAAAGCGGCGTGAAGCGAGTTTCAAGATTTGCCGTAGGCGGCAGGGAATTAAAAAGCTCTGTAATATCTATAATCTTTGCCGTGCTTTCGGAGCTCTTCTCCTTTAAAAGTGAGTTAAGCTCTGCCTCAAACCGAGGTGCCAGCGGCTTGAATTCTCGGGCCGCTGTTTTTAGACCGGCAGTAAGAATAAACACACTTATAGGTTCATTCACACAGTCCTGTATAGAAAGGACAGAGAGAATAACACCATCGGCAATGTTGCCGTCGCCACAGTAAAGCAGATTCATATTTTCACTCCTCAAGACCTCGGTTGCTTCTTATTTTAAACCTGCAAGGCATAAATTTCAACCTCTTTTCACCGTTTTTTCTATACACCTTGTATTCTTGATTTTAGAATATTTTTTTCAGTCTCTACTCTGAGTAGAGCTCGCCTACCAAAACACTTGTATTTTGTCTGATTTTGAGTATAATAATAGTAAAAAACATAAAGAGGTAAAAAATGGGTGTTAAATATAATCCCGATACCGAGCTTGTAAAAACGGTTAAGGCGGGGCTTGAAAGAACCGGAGGCTATTGCCCTTGCAGACTTGAACGCAACGAGGACACAAGGTGTATCTGCAAGGAATTCAGAGAACAGATAAAGGACCCTGACTTTGAAGGCTTTTGCCACTGTATGCTCTATTACAAAACAAAAAACGGCGACTGAGAAGGCGCCGAAAGGGAGAATTAAAATGGCTGAAATAATCTTAAACTCGGAAAATTTTGAAACGCAGGTAGGCAAGGCAGGGGTATTGCTTGTCGATTTTTATGCCGATTGGTGCGGGCCCTGTAAAATGCTTGCGCCGTTAATAGAGGAAGCTGCAAGAGAGCATCCCGAAATAAGCGTCGGCAAGATAAATGTTGATAACGAGCCGCAGCTCGCCGCTGCCTTCGGCATATCGAGCATACCGACCCTTATGGTTTTTAAAGACGGTAAAGCAGTTAAAAAATCGGTGGGCTTTATTTCAAAGGAAGAAATAGAAGAGCTGTTAAAATAAAAAAATCCGTGCGGTAGAGCCTTTAGGCTGCCGCTCTACTTTCAAGAACAGTAGCTCTATTCTCAAGAGAGACTAAAATGATAAAGGGGCTGCCTCACTTTTTTGTGAGACAGCCCCTATGCTTTATGAAAAGCTGTGAGATTTGACCTTAGCCTTCATAAGTGAATTTATCCCAAGGAATATTGACTGCTTTTTTCTGTGTTATTATTTCATCAATGTGCATAAGCAGCGGAAAATTCTCTGTGCTTACAAGCCCTTTTTCGGCTTTTAGCTTTACCGCCCTTGCCACACGCTCAGCTACCACAAGAGACTCAAGAGTTACTCCCTTAAGCTCTGATTTTGCTTCATCTATGCTGAGCCCTCGACCGAGCAAAATACCGACAAGACGAGTTCTGCCGCCGTATACCGTTACATAAAGGTCACCGGCGCCCAAAGCAAGATTATTTAAATTGTCTGCACCCTGTATTTTTAACAGCTTGTACATTTCTCTTATCGCCTGTCCGAAAACCGCCGCCTGAGAATTGAAATGCAGCTCGCTGTCAATTCCAAGCCTTTTTTGATTCAAGCCTATGGTAAGTGCAATTCCTAAAGCGTAACCGTTTTTCAGCGCTACCGCACTTTCGACGCCGACTATATCGGTAGAGAGACTGATGTGATAATAGTCGGTAGCCATTGCGGATTTTATCATACGAAGAACCGGCATATTTTTTCCGCAGAAGGTCACCTCAGTTTGGTCGTGAGCTATCAGCTCATAGCTGGTGCAGGGGCCGCCGATGGCATTCAGCGGAATGCTTTTGCCAAGTAGCTTGAGCTTTTCCTGCCAAATGTCCAAATAGGTAAGTAAAGCTCCGTCGGCAGTATTTATAAGTCCCTTTGTTACAGAAATAACAGGAACATTTTCGTGAAGCTTTGGTAAGATTTCATCTTTAAACCAGCTTACACCGAAGCTGCTTACACCGCAAATTATAAGGTCTGCACCGTTGATTGCCTCGGTCAATTCTTCAATTTGATAATATACAACGCCCTCGGGGAAGGCCTTGCTGAATTTCGGATGACGGTTTGTTTGCTTACAGCATTCGATAATTTCCCTGTCTAAAGGAGTACCCACAAGCCGAACCTCGTTTCCGTTTTCCCTTGCGGGAAAGGCCAGAGCCGAGCCCATCATACCGGCACCGATTATAGTTATAGCTTTCATAATTTGACATCCCTTCGATAGTATGTTATCATTTTACAAAATGAACATTTATGTGTCAATAAGTGTCTCGAATGATGATAACTAACCATATTTGAACACATTTTAAAGCAAAGAGGAACAAATATGCTCAAAAAAGAAAGACAGGATAATATTTTAGAGGTTCTGAAAAAACGGAAATATTGCACGGTGAGCTATTTATCAAAACAGCTTTTTGTGGCTCCGATAACCGTCCGCAGAGATTTAACGGAAATGGAATCTGCGGGGCTGATAATTCGCTGCTACGGCGGGGCAACGGTTCCCGAGTATGAAAACCGAGAGGTTCCCTTTGATATAAGAAACAAAAACAATTTTTCCGAAAAAGAAAAACTCGCAAAAAGGGCTTCGGAGCTGATAAGGGACGGTGATATTCTGTTTTTGGATGCTTCTTCAACCGTTAATCATATAACCGAATATCTTTCTTCAAAACAAAATTTAACCGTTATAACTAACAGTATGTTGATTGCCGAGAAATTAAAAGAAAAGGATATTCGTTGTTATTTAACAGGCGGAATGACGGTGGAAAACTCCTATGCCTTAGTGGGAAGCATCGCAGAGCAGACCCTATCGGGGCTTTGTGCAAATATTTGCTTTTTCTCGGCGCAGGGTATTGACGAGCAGGGCGTTATTTCCGACCAATCCGAGGCCGAAGCCTCACTTAGAAGACTGATGATTAAAAATTCTCAAAAACAAATTTTCCTTTTTGACAGCAGTAAATATAAAAAACGCTTCACCTTTAAAATTTGCTCTGTAGAGGACATCAGCGATATAATAACCGATTTAAACGATGCTGATTTTTAAAATAAGCAGTATAAATTTCATTTGTTTAAGCTCTTTTATACAATCAAGATTTGGATTTAAAGGTATAAAATATCCTTAGCTTACAGATAATAGAAATGTTATCAAGAATAAGGAGAAGGATTGGTATATGAAAGCAACAGGGATAGTTCGCAGAATCGATGACCTCGGGCGTGTTGTAATACCTAAAGAAATTCGCCGTACACTGCGTATCAGAGAGGGCGACCCGCTACATACATCATTGACACCGTGTGAAAAGTTCTGTCATGCAATGTTTCAGTTCGCTGAGCGTTGCATCGGAAAATAAATTTAACGGAGGTCAAAACAATGACACAGTACGAAAAAATGGGCGGTACATATCGCC
>CAYLQF010000064.1:0-9130 GCA_964385735.1 uncultured Ruminococcus sp.
TTAAAACTGTTATTCCTACTCCGTTTACAGCCTTATAAAGGTTTTGTTTTCTTTTATCGGAAACTTCCGATCGAAAATTGTTTTTTGTAATTAAAAACAATATAAAACCCGCAATAATAGATGAAATGTAAATTAAAAGCATTTTTAACTCCTCCGAATTTTATTTTGCGGATATGTTTTGTTCTCCTTTCCCTTTATAGTCACTTTTTTAATATCCGCAAAATAAAAAAGTGCGCAGCCAAAGCCACGCACCGAAAAATACATAGCTCCAACTGTCGCCAAACAAAATTTCAACATTACTCACCAAAGCAAGTGTATGCAGAAACAGAGCATCTGTATTTTTACCGAAAGTAAAAATACACTGCCTCTGGTGAGCTTGAATTATGAAATTTTGTTTGGCAATGACAGTATAACATTTTTACCGCAAAAAATCAAGCAATTACCGCAAATACGACGGTAGAACCGCTGTCGCTATTTTCCCCTTTTGCTCGGCACGGTTTTATTATACTTGAAAATAAAAATAAAAAATGGTATATTATAGTTGTTGATAAAATTCTGCGGTATTTACGAATATACAGCCTTAGCCGCCGAAAAAGCTTACATAGGTCGTTTCACCTACAGCCGGAGATGACCGCTTTTGTATATTACAGCTTACCGCAACCATAAATATGTTAAAATTTTAAATTTTGAAGGTGCGTTTAATGGAAAATACGGGAATAGTAAGACCCGTTGATAAAATGGGCAGGGTTGTTATACCTAAGGAAATAAGAAAGCAGCTCGGCATAGAAAACGATGTTGACAGCTTTGAGATTCATACCGAGGGTGACTGCGTGATTTTAAAAAAGTACCGACCCACCTGTGTTTTTTGCGGAGAGCCTACAGACACTATCGAATACTGCGGATATAACATCTGCCTTTCCTGTATAGAAAAGCTTACGGAAATAAAGGACGGCTTTATTTTCGAGCGAAAATAACGGAGCAACAAAAAGCAAGAATTGCCTTGCAGCCGTATTTAAAGGCTGCAAGGCAATTCTTTTCGCTTTTATGTACAATCAATTCGGTTAAAGGGCTCTTATTCGAAGCTTAGGAGTTGATATCATATACCAAAAGAGCATCGCCGCACCGTGCGGTAACCTCCTCCTTTAGCTTGATAAAATCCTCCGAGGAGCCTATAAGGCATACCATTCCTATATGACCGGCATATCCGCTTTTAGGCGGTGTTATATTAAAAAAGTATGGGGGCTGCTCATATTTTCTTATGATTTCAGATACACTCTCGGTATATTTAATATCGGGAATTTCAACATAAACATAAGCACCGTTTTTTCGGTTCTTTTCAAACTTTCCGAGAGCGGTAACACTAAAGAAGGATATAACTGCGGCTACAATTGCTCCAGGATAAAAGCCATAGCCCAAAGCTACGCCTATTGCAGCGGTTGCCCAAAGCCCTGCGGCGGTGGTGAGTCCCGTAACAAGAGAACGGTTCCTTACCATTATCATACCTGCTCCCAAAAAGCCGATTCCGGATATAACCTGAGCGGAAATTCTGAAAACATCACCGTTGTTGCCCAAAACCTCAGAAACAAACACGCTTGTAAGCGATGTCATACAGGCGCCGACACAAACTAATATGTGAGTCCTCAGCCCCGCCGCTCTTCCGTGGCGACCACGCTCGAAGCCTATCAGACCGCCTATAATTGCCGATACCGTAAATCTCAAAAGAATTGCAAGAATATCATATTTCCCAAAGCTTACAAATGCATTACTCATTTTCTCATCTCCTACAATTATCTTGCTATTATATGCTTCCTACAAGTAAAAGTCAAGAATCATTTAATGCTTTTGGTTGCAACAAGCTGAGCGGAATAAATATTCTCCTTAATAACATCTCCAGTATTCACCGGAGCGTCAACCTTCAATTCTCTGATTGCCTCCATAGCCTCAAAAAGCTTATCCTTCGATATAGGTGCCGAGGTTTTAACACTTACCATAGTGTTTTTTCTGTTGGCAACCCTCACAAAGGAGGTAAGTGTTCTTACAGGATTAGTGCATTCCTCCTTTGCATATATTTCTCCTCGCTTACAGGAATTTCCCGAAACCGACAGGCTATCAGCCTCACCGCTTACGCTGAGTCTGCACCCTCTCGGGCATATTATGCATACGAGCTTTCTTTCCATTACTGTTCCTCCAGTGATACGGTTATTGTTTCATTTATATCCTTTAAAAGCTCTGCCTTTATAACAAGCTTTTCCATTTCTCCCGGTGCTGCCTTAAGCCTTACAAAGGTCGCAAGCTTTTTATCCCCTGAGCTTACCGTATATATAACCTTTCCGCAGGGCTTTGAAACACGCATAAATAAAGAAATATCTCCATTATCCGGATGCACCTTTTGCGGCAAAACATACCTTACTCCGGCACCGGCGGCAGTTTCAACGAGGCGCTTTGGCTCTGCTTCACCCTTGGCGAATTTCGCTGCGCTTTCTCCGGCAATCTGAGCCTCGTCGGAAACATAATCCACAAGGTCGTGAACCTGAAGAACATTTCCGCAGGCGAACACACCGGGAATATCGGTCTGTCTTGACTCATCCACAACGGCTCCGCCGGTAATACCGTCAAGCTTTATTCCCGCACCTCTTGTAAGCTCGTTTTCCGGTATAAGTCCAACCGAAAGAAGCAGCGTATCGCACGGAATATAACGCTTTGATTCTTCTATAATATTACGGTTTTGGTCTACCTCGGCTATGGTTACACCCTCAAGGCGCTCTTTACCGTGAATTTCGGCAACAGTATGGCTCAAGTAAAGCGGAATACCGAAATCCTCAAGGCACTGAACTATATTTCTGTTAAGTCCGCCCGAATACGGCATTATTTCGCAAACCGCCTCCACCCTTGTACCCTCAAGTGAAAGTCTCCTTGCCATAATAAGGCCTATATCGCCGGAGCCTAAAATAACCGCTTTTTTCCCTATTTTAAAGCCCTCGCAATTTATAAGCTTTTGTGCTGTGCCTGCACTGTAAACACCTGCGGGTCGGCTTCCGGGAATACCGAGAGCCCCTGCACTGCGTTCACGGCAGCCCATAGAAAGAACTACCGCTTTCGCTTTTATTTTAAAGTTACCGTCACGGTTTTGTGCGGTAATCACCTTATCGGAGGAAAGTGCGGTAACGGTAGTTTCGGTATAAACCTTTATATTGCGTTCCTCGACCTTTTTACGGTAAACCTCGGCATACTCGGGTCCCGTCAGCTCACGGCCGAGCTTATGAAGACCGAAGCCGCTGTGAATACATTGCCTTAATATGCCGCCGAGCTCTTCTTCACGCTCTATAATAGCTATGCTTTCGACACCGGAATCATAAGCCGCAACAGCCGCAGCCATTCCCGCAGGACCGCCGCCTATAATTGCTATATCATAATTTATCATATCAGATTTCCCCCTCAACTATCAGCGAAGCTCCGCCCTTTTTGGTAACGGCGGTTATAGGAATATTCTTGCCCTCGCTTATTAAGCGAAGGACGGTAGGCATACAAAATCCGCCCTGACATCTTCCCATACCCGACCTTGTACGACGCTTAACACCGTCAACATCATTGGCGGGAGGATTCTTTTTAAGAACCGCTTTTATTTCTCCCTCGCTTACATTTTCGCAACGACATACGGTTTTACCGTAATCGGGATGAGACTTTATATATTCATTTTTTTCTTCGTCACTAAGCTTTCTGAAGGCGTGCATATCTTCACGGTTGGGGTCAAAGCTTTCGTTCCTTAAAAGCTCAAGACCGCTTTCCTTTAAAACCTTGACGGCTTCTTTTGCTATTGCAACACAGGAGGTAAGTCCCGGAGAATCAATAGCGCAAACCAATATAAGCTTCTTTACCGCATCCGATTCTTTAATTATAAAATCGCCGTTTTCCTCGGAAGCTCTTACTCCGCAAAAGGAGGTTATCGCATTTCTGAAATTTACGGACGGTACACTCTTTAAGGAAAGCGTTTTAACCGAGGCAAGTCCCTCTGCGGTAGTCTCATTGCTTTCCGCAAGAGCAACAACGCTTGCAGTGGGCCCTGTGAGAAGATTGCCGTCAACCGTGGGGCTTACCAGAACGCCCTTACCCTCCTTGGTGGGAACCGTAAATACAGTATGACGCAGTCTCTTGCCCTCCTCCTTATCAAGCAACAAATATTCACCCGCTCTGGGGATTATTTTAAAGCTTTCATCACCTGCAAGAGCGGCAATTTTATCGGCAGAGGCTCCTGCACAGTTAATAACGAAGCTGCCCTCAACCGCTTCACCGTCTTCGGAAATAACGGTAAAAAAGTCACCCTTTTTAATTTCCTTAACCCTAAAGTTAAGCTTAAGGTCGGCACCGTTATCCATAGCATTGCCGACAGCTGCAATAGTGAGCTCATAGGGGCAAATAATTCCAGCATTGTTAACAAGTAATGCCTTGGTAACCTCTTTCGAAAGCTCGGGCTCTAATTCCCTCGCCTTATCGCCCGATATAAGCTCCATATTTTCAATCTTATTTTCAAGGCCCCTATTATAAAGTGTATCAAGGGTTTTATCCTGCTCTTCGTTGAAGGAAACTATTAAGGAGCCGTTGTTTGAGAACGGTACATTAAGCTGCTTTGCCGCTTCGTAAAGCAAAGAAACACCCTCGGCATTCAGCTTGGCCTTAAGCGTTCCGGGAATAGGGTCATATCCGCCGTGAATTATTCCGCTGTTTGCTTTAGAAGCCCCACAGGCAACATCATTTTCCTTTTCAAGCAAGCAAACGCTCAGCTTGTAAGAGGTAAGCTCTCTTGCAAGCATTCCGCCTGTAACACCTGCGCCTATGATAATCACATCATACATAAACATTCTCCCTTAAACAATTATTAAAAGCAAACGGAAAGCAAGAAGCATCGAAAAGCGCCGTTCCCCCGCTGCTTGAAAAACTTAATCGAAAATATTAAAATTTAATCAAAGCACTATATGTACCAAAGATTTTCTTTTCCGGTTGAAACAGCGGTTGCTCCGTTATCAAGAGCTGCCGTAACCTCCTGCTTGGTTTCTATAAGTCCTCCGGCTATTACGGGAACCGACAGACCCGAAAACAGCCTTATTACCTTGGGAATAACTCCGGGCATAATCTCTACAGCATCCGGCTTTGAAATCTCAAGTGAATCGGACATACTGCTTATGCCCTGAGAATCAAGCGCAAAGAAACGCTGAACGGTTAAAAGGCCTGCATCCTTAGCCTGCTTTATAAGCTGACCTCTCGTACTTATAACACCGTCTGCTCCGCAATTTTTCAGAAATTCTATACCGGTTTTATCCTTACCTATTCCGTCGGCAAGGTCTATATGAATAAGCACGGCCTTATCTGCCTTATGCGCAGCAGCAATGCGGTCTTTTACATTCAAAAGATTTGCCTTAAGATAGAATATAACTTCGCTCGGGGATAAAACGGCACTATCCACATCATTGTGGATTGCCGCTATAACAGGACTTCTCTCAAGCCTGTCTGAAAGCTCGGATATGTTCAACTCAAAAACCCCCACCGACACAAATTAAAAAGGCGCAAAAACCAAAAGGGGCATTCCCCCTCTATGTTTTTGCGTCTCCTGAGCTCTTGCTTATTATATCATAGTGTGTTTTATTTGTCAAATCCTTGAAGGTAAAAATATTTCTTGGAAAATTCGGACCTTTCAGGATATCTGAAGCTTTCAAGAGCTTGTCTTTCTTGTATAAATATGGTATAATAATCGATAATCTTCTTTTATAACCGTATAGGAGGTATTGCTATGTTTGATGCAAGGCTTGTTAAGAACGAATGCATTGAATGGATAAGAAAATTTTTTGAAGAAAACGGGAAAGGCTGTAATGCGATTGTCGGAATTTCCGGAGGGAAGGACAGCTCGGTAACAGCAGCCCTTTGTGTCGAAGCGCTCGGCAGAGACAGAGTTATAGGCGTTCTTATGCCGTGCGGAGAGCAGCACGATATAGACTGTGCAAGGCTTCTTGTAAATCACCTCGGAATAAAAAGCTACACCGTTAACATAAAAGCGGCTGTTGAGGGACTTAAAAGCGCTCTCCCCAACGGCTTTGAGCTTTCCGAGCAGAGCATCATAAACCTTTCTCCCAGAATAAGAATGGCAACGCTTTACCTCGTTTCTCAAAGCTTAAACGGCAGGGTTGCAAATACCTGCAATCTTTCCGAGGATTGGGTCGGATATTCCACCCGTTACGGTGATGCCGCCGGCGATTTTGCTCCCATAGCAAGACTTACCGTAGATGAAATAAAAAAGCTGGGCAGAGCTCTCGGCTTACCGGAGCTTTTAGTGGAAAAGCCACCCATAGACGGGCTCTCCGGCAAAACCGACGAGGATAATCTCGGCTTTAAATACTCAGTGCTTGACAAATACATACGCACAGGTGAGATAAATGACGAAGCAATCAAAAGCAGGATAGACAATATGCATAACAAAAATCTTTTTAAGCTTATGCCGATGCCGTCTTTCGAGCCGAAGGAGGAAAATTTATGAAAATGTGGGCAGGAAGAACCGGCGGTAAGGTAAATGACATTGCCGACGATTTTAACTCTTCAATAAGCTTTGACAGCAGAATGTATAGACAGGATATAACGGGCAGTATGGCGCACGCCGCAATGCTTGCAAGCTGTAAAATCATATCCGAGGAGGAAGCAGGCGGCCTTATAGACGGACTTGACGGTATACTGAAGGATCTTGAGTCCGGAGCACTTGAAATCGACCCTACCTGTGAGGATATACATATGTTCGTTGAGCAGAAGCTTACCGAAAGAATAGGCGAGCTCGGTAAAAAGCTTCATACGGCAAGAAGCCGTAACGATCAGGTTGCTCTTGACCTGAGAATGTATCTTAGGGACGAAGCCGGTGAAATATCCGAGCTTTTAAATAAGCTTACAAAGGCTCTCTGCGATAAAGCCGAGGCTCACAAGGCTGCAATAATGCCAGGCTACACCCATCTTCAGCGTGCTCAACCGATCACCTTCGGGCATCATTTATCGGCCTACTGTATGATGCTGCTCAGAGACTCGGACAGACTTTTCGACTGCATTAAAAGAATGAACATCTCCCCCATAGGCTCCTGTGCCCTTGCGGGAACCACCTATAATACCGATCGCCGCCTTGAAGCACAAAGGCTCGGGTTTGATGGGATAGCCTTAAACAGCATCGACGGTGTTTCCGACAGAGATTTCGCAGCAGAGCTGTTAGGCTGCCTTTCCATACTTATGATGCATCTGTCAAGACTCTCGGAGGAGCTTATTTTATGGTCGAGCTGGGAGTTTAAATTTATTGAAATATCCGATGCCTTTACCACAGGCTCTTCAATAATGCCGCAAAAGAAAAATCCGGATATGGCGGAGCTTATACGGGGTAAAACCGGCAGAGTATACGGCGACCTTATGGGACTGCTTACAACGCTTAAGGGCTTGCCGCTTGCTTACAATAAGGATATGAAGGAGGACAAGGAGGGCGTTTTTGATGCCTGTGATACGGTTAAAATGTGTCTTAAGGTGCTTTGCGGAATGATTCCGGATATAAAAGTACTTGAAGAAAATATGAAAACCGCCTGCAAAAACGGCTTTATAAACGCAACCGACCTTGCGGATTATCTTGTTAAAAAGGGGCTCCCCTTCAGGGATGCATATAAGGTATCGGGTAAAACCGTGGCTTACTGCATAGAAAGCAAAACCGTTCTTGAGGAATTACCCATTTGCAAATATAAAGAATTCTGTAGCTTGGTAGATGAGGATGTTTACAAAAGCATAGACCTTGAGGCTTGCGTTAACAGAAGAATATCCGAAGGCGGAACCTGTGTTGCCTCTGTTGAAAAGCAGATAGAATATATAAGGAACAAATTAAAAGAGTATGGCGAGAGAACTTACTAAAGCTAAACAGATAGAAAGAAGTATAATCAAAAAATACCGAAAGGATATATGGAATAACTTTATAGGAGCTGTTAAGGAATACGAGCTTATAAAGGAAAACGACTGTATTGCCGTTTGTATTTCCGGTGGTAAGGATTCAATGCTTCTTGCAAAATGTATGCAGGAGCTTTACCGACACAGCGAAGCTCCGTTTAAGGTAAAATATCTTATTATGGACCCTGGCTATGCCGAGCCCAACAGAATTCTGCTTGAGGAAAACCTACGGCTTATGGAAATAAATGCTGAAATCTTTAAAAGCGATATTTTCGATGTTGTTACCCACGCCGGAGGCTCCCCCTGCTACCTTTGCGCAAGAATGCGAAGGGGCGCTCTGTATGCCGAAGCAAAAAAGAGAGGCTGTAACAAAATCGCTCTCGGGCATCATCTTGATGATGTTATCGAAACCGCTCTTATGAGTATGACCTATGCAAGCGAGATAAAAACCATGCTACCAAAGCTTCACAGTACAAATTTTGAGGGCATGGAGCTTATACGGCCGCTCTACAAGGTTAAGGAACGACATATAATTTCGTGGGCACGGTATAACGGACTTGAATTTTTACAATGCGCCTGTAAATTCACCGAGCAAAGCGCACACAATGAATCACTTTCGAAGCGCAAGGAAATCAAGGAGCTTATAAAGCATATAAGAGCCCTTAATCCCGAGGCGGACGA
Organism: uncultured Ruminococcus sp.; assembly: GCA_964385735.1. GTDB lineage: Bacteria > Bacillota > Clostridia > Oscillospirales > Acutalibacteraceae > UBA737. The sequence continues at coordinate 8,626 of CAYLQF010000064.1, forward strand.
TAATATTTTCAGAAGTCTTCACAATGTAAATATGGCAACCATACCCGCTTGGCGTGATGCCGACGGTAAGGAAATCCACACTTTTCTTGAAAAATTTTAAGCTGTAATACCGATTTTGTCTGCAAAAGAAAAACAACCCTCGTCAGTTTATGAAAATATTGTTAATTTTAAGTCAAAGTCGGTTGACATTTGTACGGCGGGGTAATATAATGTATGAGGTAAATTTTTAACTTTAAGTAAGGAGAATAAAAAATGACTGAAAACAAAACAGTTTTGGAGTGGCTTGATAAAGTCAAGGAGCTTGTAAGCCCCGATAAGGTTGTATGGATAGACGGCAGCGAAGCTCAGCTTGACGAAATCCGCAAGGAAGCTGTTGAATCCGGCGAAATGATTAAGCTTAACGAGGAAAAGCTCCCCGGCTGCTATCTTCACAGAACTCGCCCCAACGATGTTGCCCGTGTTGAGGACAGAACCTTTATCTGCTCCAAAACAAAGGAAAACGCAG
>CAYLQF010000065.1:0-8823 GCA_964385735.1 uncultured Ruminococcus sp.
CCGCTTTGCGTTAATACTGCGGCTGAGCTCTCGGCTTATGTGTATGATGACAAGCTCAGAGAAAACGGCTTAAAGCTTCCAAAGGACTGTAACAATCACCTTTGCGATGCTATGAGGTATGCCTTTGAGGATGTTAAATATTTTCATCCTGACAAAGTAGGTAACAGCTCGGGATTTTACAGCGAGGAATTCAGAAAGGGGTGGAGGCTATGACGGTTGCTATCGGCGTGCTTGTTATCATCGTCGCATTCCTTGCGGGCTTTTCCGCAGGTGTGCTTAACGGAAAATCCGCTTTTAAAAAGAAAAAGGATTATGCCGCTTTTAAGGCTTATTCTCTTAAAAGAGAAGACAATGAATACAAAAAATTTCTTGATTACGACGGCAGATAACACCTCCGCCGTCAAAAGGAGAGGCTATGGAAGAAACCGAAATAAAAAATGAAGCGCTCGAAACGGCGGATACCACACCGCCCGCAAACGGCGTTTTAAGTGTTAAATACAACAAGGAGATAAGGGAAATACCGCTTGATGAGGCGGTGCTGCTGGTGCAGAAGGGACTTAAGCTTGAGGCGGTGAGCCCCTGCCTTGAAAAAATAAAAAGGCTTGCTAATGCAGACGGTCTTAATATGTCCGATTATATTTCATCACTTGAAAAACAGGTTGCGCTTAAAAAAGCAAGGCGGTTGATGGAGAAATGTGAAAACGAGGGTGAGCTTGTTGAAGCTATAGCAGATATGAGGGAGTACGAAGCTGCATACCCTTACGGCTTTGATGAGCTTAAAGATATGACCGGTATAACAGATATTTCGCAGCTGCCCGAGGAAATAAGTGAAAATGCCGCTTTAATGGGAAGAAATATTTTTGATGAGTATTTAAGATACAATTTCAAAAAGGAAAAGGAAAAAAGCCGTCTGCTTGAAGCAGCGGCGCAGGCAGCCGAAAAGAGCATAGGCTCACAGGCTGCGAAAAGCGGTCCGGAGTATGACCCCGTAACAGCCCGTTTTTTAAAGGGCGTTTGGGGAAACGGATAAGCTGAGATAAATTAAAATCAAAGTAAAACGGAAGCTTTATTCCGTGAAATTCAGGAGGAAAAATTATGTCTTTTAATTCTATTGAAAATGCAACCAGATATTCCGATGAGCTTGATAAGGTATTTGAGCAGAAGAGTGTTACCGGATTTTTTGCCGATAACACTCTTGCGGCAAGGTTTGTCGGAGCAAAAACCGTTATAATTCCCGATATTGATTTTCAGGGTCTTGCCGATTATGACCGTGATAGCGGCTTTACAAAGGGTGCCATTACGGTAAGCAACAGCTCATATACAATGTCTATGGACAGAGCTCGTTCGCTTCAGATAGACCGTGAGGATATGGATGAAACGGGAATTGCAGGCCTTGCGGGAAAGGTGCTTGGCGAATATGTAAGAACAAAGGTTGTCCCCGAATGTGATGCCTATGTGCTTTCAAAGCTTGCCGGTCTTGCGGCAACCCGCTCTAATACGGTAAACGGCAATGCTTCAAAGCCGTTTGAGGCACTTTGTCAGCTCATAAGCGAGGTTCAAAGCGTTGCAGGCTATGATGAGGAGCTGGTTGCCTTTATCGACAGCGGTATGTATGCCGCACTTCAAAGCTCGGGTGAAATATCTCATATGATAACGGTTTCTGATTTTAAGCAGGGAGATATAAATCTGAGAGTAAAATCCATAAACGGAGTTGCGCTTTTGCCGGTAGTTCCGCAGAGAATGAAAACCGCATACAGGTTTAATTCGTCGAATGTCGGCGGCTTTACACCGCTTGACAATGCAAGGGAAATATATATGCTTGTTTGCCCGAAAAGAGGTGCACATCTTGTAAAAAAGACCGAGCAGCTGAGGATTTTCACTCCCGAGCAAAATATTGATGCCGATGCATATAAATTCGATTATCGCATTTATTATGATGTGTTTGTTGAAAAAAGCGGTCTTGATGCTGTTTGGGCTTGGATTTCTCCGGCTGTTACATTTTCTGTCAATCCCTCTGATGCTGCGGTTACAGAGGGCAGCATAAATAAGAAGCTGACGGCTTCCGCAGCCTCAGACGGTGAGCTTACCTATCAGTGGTATTCCTGTGAGGATGCTTCTAAGAACGGAGCTGTTAAAATATCCGGAGCCACAACCGCAAATTATAATATACCCTCGGAGCTTACAGAGGGTGAATATTATTTCTTTGTAAGAGCTACCGTTGACGGAATAGCCTCAACGGATTCCTCGGTTGCCTGTGTAACCGTAAGTGCCCAGTAAAAGCCTTAAGATATCAACCGACCTGCGGCTTTACACAGGTCGGAATTTAAAGGAGGATAAACGGTATGAATAATTGCCCGAAGGAAATTTTCGGCGAATACACAAATGCCGTAAATTTTAAGAGCGCTATCGGAGCGCTGGGCCTTTATGAGCAGAATAAGATTAACGAACGCTTTTATACGGGCGATCAGTGGCACGGGGTAAGCTGCGGTGATAAGAGACCGCTTGTAAGACATAATGTTATCAAAAGAATAGGCGACTATAAGATATCGCAAATACTTTCAAAGGATATAGCCGTTAAAATATCGGCTGAGGGGATTCCCGAAATTTCGGGACAAGAATTCACCGATAAAAAGGAAGCGGAAATAGCGGATATAAATTCGGCTTTAAGACTGCTTTCGAATTATCGCAGTGTTACCGCAAAACGCCTTGACTTTGATATTCTCTGCTCAAGAGCTCTGAAAAATGCCTATGTAACGGGAAGCGGAGTTATCTATACTTATTGGGATCCGTATGTTAATACCGGCCTTTACATATCCGAAAATCCGAGTATTGCCGTAAAAGGAGATATTAAAAGCGAGGTTCTCAGTATTAACGATGTATATTTTGCGGACCCGTATGAAACCGAGGCTCAGGATCAGCAGTATATAATTATCGCCTCGAGGATAGATGCTTCGGCTGTTATGCGAGAAGCGAAAGCGGCAGGAGCGGATAACGGCGTGCTTTCACTTATAAAGGGTGAGGAGGACGGAAAGGTGCTTTTGCTTACAAAGCTTTTTAAAAAGCAAAACGAGAACGGCAAAGCAACGGTACACTGTGTTAAGGTGACCGAGAGTATAACGGTAAGACCGGAATTCGATACAGGGCTCAGTATGTATCCTATAGCCGTTTTTCGTTGGGATGAACGGTCAAGCTGCGTTTACGGCGATACGGAGCTGACTTACCTTATACCTAATCAAATAGCGATAAACAGGATGATAACCGCATCGGTTTGGTCGTCCGTAACTATGGGTATGCCTATGCTGGTTGTAAACGGTGATACGATAAGCGACGACATTTCAAACGACCCCGGTCAGATAATAAGGGTTTACGGCTCTAACGAGGATGTGTCGGGAGCGGTTAAATATGTTACGCCGCCCGATGCTTGTACCGATTTCGGTAACGGAATAAACACGCTTATAAAAAACACTCTTGAACAGAGCGGCGCCGGCGGAGCCGTTCTCGGAGATATCGGCTCGGATAACGCAAGTGTGCTTCAGATTGTTAACGATGCCGCCGCCCTACAGCTTTCAATGAAGCAACGCCGATTTTACAGCTTTATAGGGCAAATAACAAGAATATGGGCAGATTTCTGGGTAACTCAGTACGGTATAAGACGGATAAAAACGCAAACCGAGGAGGGTAGCCGCTATACCGCCGTAGATTTTGCGAAATACAAAAATCTGTATCTTACAGCAAGCGTTGAGGCAAGCGACAAGGTGAAATATTCCGCAGGTGACTTAATGGAAGTGCTTGATAAGTTGCTGGAAAAGGGAATTATAAACAAAAGACAGTATGTTGAAAGATTGCCTCGAGGAATAGTCCCCGATACCGAGGGTGTTTTAAGCGGAATAGAGGAGAATAAAAATGAAGGTGTATGATATATATGATGAGGCCTGCCGACTTATGGGCTATAACGAGCAGCAAAGCATATCGGCTGATAATCAAGCCATAAAGGAAAGAACAGTAGCGGCTGTTAATATGATAGGCTATGATTTGTTTAAGCTGAAGCCGTTAAAGCACCTGTTCGATGAGGTGCAGATACCCGAAAGGTATTACGGCGCTCTTATTTACGGAGTTTGTATGCTTATTTCTCTAAGCTGCGGAGATGATGAAAGAAACCGCTATTTTACCGAAAATTACAATTTGAAACGGTGCTGTGTAAAGTCGGAAAGGTCGAGCGTGAGCGATAATATGCCGTCTGTAGGAGGAGTATAAGCCTATGAAATATACTTCTCTTGCAAGGAAACCGCAAAAAAGCTTTAAGGTAGAGCTATTTGACGGCGGGCTTAATCTTTGTAAAGCACCGGAGCTTATTTCGGATAATCAAGCTTCCTATTGCGAAAATGCGCTTTTCACAAACGGTGGGCTTAAAAGCAGAAAGGGACTTAAGATTTATCGTGACAGCATCGAAGGCGGCTATGACGGCTTCGGTGCCTTCGAAAGGGGAATAACCGTTACCGAAACCCTGTTTGAATATAAATCTCAGGTATGCAGGCTGGCATACGCCGTATGGGGAGATTCTGATTCCTATGCATTTGTAAAAATGTATTTGATAAATCCGTTGCATAAAATTCTGCCGATAGGAGGCATAGAAATACACCGAGCCTCCTCTGATACATATTATCGATTTGAAAGCATAGTATTTTTAGTGGGAGAGAAGCATTCGGGAAGCGGAGTTTTTGCTTTTTTGACAAGAAAGGACAAAGACAGCGAAATATATGATATCTATGAGCTTTCAAGTGACCTTGAGGAATGGCAGCTTCTTAATGACGGTGATTATTATGAGCCTGTGATACTTGTGAACGGAAAGGGTACAATGTATAATACGGCGGTAAAGGAGCGGGAGGTTTACAGCGGCCAGACGGCATATCCCGAAAGCTTTAATATGCTTACAAATCGGTTTAAGGCATACTTTACAACCGACGGCAGCTCCTTTCAGTTTCACCTTCCGGTAACAAGACTTAGTGCAAACAGCCGGATTGTGTGCAGAGTTTATGCAACACCCTCGAGCTATGAGGAATGGATAATACCGGCGCAAGAGGAGTCGGTCACAATCATCTCATCGGGTGGTAAAATAACGCTGAGCTGCAACCGTAATACGGGATATGTTTCATTTTTAGACGAAACCGGCGGTTATTATTCGCCGCCGAACTGTTATGCTATGAACGGTAATAATTTGGTTATCAGCGCCGAACGGATAAAGGCCTCTCAGGTAGGCTGTGTTGTGGGCTCAAGAGGGGTTAAGCTTTATAATTCCAATGCGTTCTTTTACGGAAACAAAGTAAATCCCGATAAGGTATACTGTGCAAAAATAAGCAAGCCTCTTTATTTCCCAGAAAAAACGGCAGCTCGGATAGGAAGCTTCAATAATTCCGTAATAGCTATGGCGGTACAAAACAATAAGCTTATAGCCTTTACCGAGTCACAAATATATAAGGTGAATATAAATTCGAGTACACAGCTTGAATCGGGTTATTCTCTTTTGGGGCTTGATGAGTCGGTTCTTGCAAGTGACAGCCTTAAGGTTACCGTTGTTCATGAGAGTATAGGCTGCCTTAATCGGAGAACGATTGCAGTTTGCGGTAACAGGCTTATATGGCTTGGGTCGGATAAAAGGGTTTATACCCTTGCAACCACAACCTACGGAAAGGAAAATAATATATACTGTGTCTCAGATTCGGTTAACGCTCTTTTAAGCGAAACCGACGAAAGTGAGCTTAAGGCTGCTTTTGCATTTGATGCGGAGGGCTACTATAATCTGTGTATAGGAGAAAAAATGCTTTTGCTTGATTACCGTATTAAGAACTTTGGCATTTCCCCTGCCTACACAGGTGTGAAAAAAAGCAACGAAAGCGTTTCGTGGTATCTTTTAAGCCTGCCGCAGGAGCAGTCTTATACCTCCGGAGCTACCATAGGCGATAAAACGGTGATTTTCGTTCTTGACAATACCTCCGGCTTTGCCGCAGCGGCGGGGCTGGAGGGTGTAGAGGATGAAGCTTTAACGGCAACAGCCTCAGAGTATACTGTTAAAGCAGCTCCGGTGAAGCTGGCGCTATACACTAAATGCTTTAATATGGGAAGCTTTGGAGTACGAAAAAATATAGACACCGTAAAGCTTTATATGGACATTTCGGGCAGTGCGGATATAATAATAAACGGAAAAGTATTTAAATATTCACAGACTGTATCGAAAAACGGCGGAATAGCTACCGTAGTGCTTACCCCTGCGATAATCGGCGAATACAGCGTTCAGGTCTGTATAACCTCTTTGAACCCGATTGCTGTTTACGGTCTTGAGCTTCTTTACAGAGAGCTTTACTGAAGGGCGGAAAAATCTTGAGAAAAAGAATAATATGTCTTTTAGCGATTATAACGGAAGTGCTTCTTTGCGGCTGCTCGGCACAGCATAAAAATGTGCGGTATGCTGCGACCGAGAACGATCAATACATAACCGGCGTATGGATAACCTACAGCGAGCTTGATGCTATGCTCAAAACGGAGGATTTTAAAGCTTCGTTTGACGGCTGTGCGGATAAATGCGCCGAAAGCAACATAACCGACCTATACATACATATAAGAGCATTCGGTGACTGTATATACAAATCTGCCTATTTCCCGATGAGGGAAGCTGCAAAAAAGGATTTTGATGTGCTTGAATATATAGTAGAAGCCTGTCATAAGAGGGGGCTTAGAGTTCACGCATGGATAAATCCTTACAGAATAAAAACGGCAGATGAGGATATATCTACACTTCCCGCTTACGGTACGGTTTACGGTTGGCTTACCGATTCGGATCCCGAGAACGATAAAAATATCTGTATTTCCTCGGGAATTTATCTCGACCCTGCAAGTGCAGAGGTAAGAAAGCTGATAATAGACGGAATAAGAGAAACGGTAAGCGGATATAAGGTTGACGGAATTCATATCGACGATTATTTTTATCCCACACAGGCTGCTTCCTTTGACAGCTATTCATACGAAAAGTATACCTCGTCAAGCGAAACACCCTTAAGCCTTGCCGATTGGCGCAGAGCAAATGTTAACGCCCTTATAAGTGGCTGCTATACGGCTGTTAAATTTGTAAATAAGGATATAGTCTTCAGCGTAAGTCCGGCTGCATCAATAAGCAGAAATTACGATGAATATTATGCCGATGTTTCGGCGTGGGTTGAAAACGGCTGCGTTGATGAGATAATACCTCAGCTTTATTTCGGATTTGAATATCCCGACGAGCAATATCGCTTTAACAAGCTGCTTTCCGATTGGAAAAGCCTTGTCGGTGACAGCGGGGTAAGGCTTGTTGTCGGGCTTGCGGCGTACAAGGTCGCAACACAGCAAAAGCCGGATGTCGAGGAATGGGGTAAAACAGACGATGTCCTTTACCGTCAGGTTGAGGTCTGCCGCAAGGAGGAAATGTGCAGCGGACATATATTCTTTTCTTATTCGTATCTTTTTTCCGAAAATGAAGCTAATGTAAAAGCAAGACAAAATTTGTTTTAGCATATAAAAAGCAAAAAGCTCCTCGAGCAGATTGTAATCTGACTTCGAGGGGCTTTTGTTTTTTAAAGCTTTTTGATTTTTTTGACCGTAAAAAACGGATAAACCGTTTTTTGAAGCGCATAGTATTCTTTAAAAGAAATGTCATCACCGAAGGAAAGAACAAGCATTTTACACCCGAACAGGCTTATTTTAAAATCGAGGATATGAAAGCCGTTCTTTAAATAGAAGTCCTTTCTTTTAAGCCGAAGAGGCGTATTGTCGCTTACCTCCTCGGGGTCTTCTATTTCAAGAATAATTGTTTTGTTATTGTAAATTTCTTTTAAAAAGGAAAGAGCTTTAGATCCATAGCCGAGCGAGCGGCAGTGCTCCGATATGGCAAGGTAATCGATAAGAACTATGCTCTTGGTTACTATCGTTATAACCTCACCCGCAAAGTGGCCTTTATTGTCTAAAAGAGCAAAAACCTCGGATTTTCCGGACTTTACAAGCTTTTTTATCAGCGCTAAGGGCTTTCGCTCCTCCTTGGGGAATGCGCTTTTATATAGCTTTATTATTTTTCTTTTAAATTTGGTGTTAACCTGTTTTATAAGCTGCATTTTATTTTCTCCGATTTGTTTTTTAAAGTGCTTTAATCAAAAAAATCCTTGCCTGCACGAACTGATTTTTTTGCAAGAATTTCGGGCAGCTGAGCGATTATTATGGCGGCAAATACAACGGCGCAGCCGAATATTTCCCGCAGTGAAAGGGCATTGCCGGTTAAAACACCGCCTATTGCGGCAAAAACGCTCTCAAGGCTCATGGCAAGAGAAGCAACAGCCGGCTCGGCATAGCCTTGACCGACGATTTGCAGGGTGTAGCCTACAGCGCTTGACATTATACCGAGATACAGTATATAAGGAAGCGCCTTTATAAGAATATTAAAATCGTAGCTTCCGATTTCAAAAATAAGCGAGAGCATTGCGGAAATTATACTGCAAACACAAAACTGAAGTATTGAAAGCCTCAGCCCTCCCATTTCTCCTACAAAGCTGTCTACGGTGATTATATGGAAAGCAAAAGAAAAAGCGCAAATTAAAACGAGAAGGTCGGCGGTGTAAAGCCCGTCAATACCGCCTCGAAAGCATAAAAGGTAAAGCCCGAATGCGGAAATCGCCGCTGACAGCCAAATTATCGGGGAAACCCGCTTTTTCAAGAACAAGGTTATGATGGGAACTATAACAACATACATTGCGGTTACAAATCCCGAATGGGCCTCAACCGCAGCTCCCTTAGGATATGCCGAAA
>CAYLQF010000066.1:0-8805 GCA_964385735.1 uncultured Ruminococcus sp.
AAAGAAAAAAGCAGACTTTCTCTCGTTTAGAAAATCTGCTTTGTCGACAGTCTGATGGCGGCTATGCATTTGGCATAGCCGCCATTAAAGCCGCAAACGAATTTGCCGTTTTAAACAATATCCTTTTCGTCCATAACGCTCATATAAGCCGGGCGGATTATTTTATCCATACATATAAGCTCTTCTATCCTGTGGGCGCTCCAGCCGACTATTCTCGCTATTGCGAACATAGCAGTATACATTTCCTGAGGAATACCGAGCATATCGTAAACAAAGCCGCTGTAAAAATCGACATTTGGGGCCACGCCCTTGAAAATATGCCGCTTTTCAGCTATTACCTTTGGGGCAAGCTCCTCTATGTTCTTATAAAGCAGGTAATCATTTGAACGACCCTTTTCCTTTGCAAGCTGTTCTACATATGCTTTAAATATTCTTTCTCTTGGGTCTGAAAGTGAGTAGACTGCGTGACCCATACCGTATATGAGGCCTTTGCCGTCAAACGCTTTTTTATCGACTATTTGTGAAAGATAATTGCGGATTTGTTCTTTATCGGAAAAATCGGATACATTATTTCTTATATCCGATATCATTTCCATCACCTTTATGTTTGCACCACCGTGCTTGGGACCCTTAAGTGACGACATTGCCGCAGCAACGGTTGAATAAGTATCCGAGCCGGAGGAGGTTACCACTCTTGTTGTAAAGGTTGAGTTATTTCCGCCGCCATGCTCCATATGAAGTATAAGTGCGGTGTCAAGCACCTTTGCCTCAGTCTTCGTATATTTTTTATCGGGTCTGAGGGTAAGCAGGATGTTTTCGGCGGTAGAAAGTGCCGGATCCGGTCGGTGGATTATCATGCTTTGCTGTTTTTCCGAGTAATTGTATGCATGGTATGCATAAACTGCAAGAAGAGGAAATTCGCTTATAAGCTGAATACACTGTCTCAGCGAATTTGCAATGGATGTATCGGTTGCCGAAGAATCGTAAGAGGCAAGTGTCAGTATGCTTCTTGTCATAGAATTCATAATATCCTTGCTCGGTGCCTTCATAATAACATCTCGTGTAAAGTTCGCCGGAAGGGTTCTGTAGCTGCTTATAAGCTCGAAAAAATCTTTTTCCTCAGCCTTTGAAGGCATTTCACCCATAAGCAGCAAATAGGCAATCCTTTCAAAGCCCATTTCACTTTCACCGAGAGAGCTTATAAGCTCGCCGATTTTATAGCCTCTGTACCAAAGCATACCGTCACATTGAAGCTTTTGTCCGTTTTCGATTTTTGATGAAATGATCTTTGAAATTTTTGTAAGGCCCGCAAGCACTCCGTTGCCGCTTTCGTCACGCAGACCCTTTTTAACACCGTATTCTTCGTAAAGTCTCGGCGAAATGTTATCGTTTTTTCTGCAAATTGCTTCCCTTGTATTAAAATATTCCGCAGCTTCGTTTAATAGCATTTTTATTCCTCCTGTTCTAAGCTTCGAATAACCTGTTCAAGTCTTTTCATCATCAAAAGCAGCTGTTTTATTTCGTCCTCGCCGTATTCGGCAATAACCTTGGTATAATATTCTCTCAGCTTTTTATCCTGACAGGTGATAAGCTCTTTTCCGGCTTCGGTTGTCCGCACATAGGTTCCGTTGTCACCGTCACCCTCGTGCTCCCATATTATAAGCCCTTTATCGTGAAGCTTTCTTGCAATTGAAGAAACCTTGGCAAGCGGCAGCTCCATTCTTTCGGCAACATCTCTTAAATAAACCCTGTCTTTGCAGCTTGAGGTAATTGTTTCTTCTATGATGTGCATTGCGATGTATTCGGGAATGTTAAGCTCCCTGAAATGCCCGATCATACGCTCTCCGTTTATCAGATATTTATGATATATAAAATCATGTATAAGGTCGTTCCCATTAGGATTCAGGGCCATATTCTCACTCTTTTCCTGTTTTTTATATATTTTACCATATTTTCGGGATACAGTAAACTGTTTTCTCTTAATTTTAAAAAAGTGTTCACAAATTTAAGCACTTGACAAAAGGTGTATAATAAATATATACTGTTTTGTACTGTACCTTGTTCTATGTGGGAGGTAATGATTTTGAAGTATCTTGTCAAAATTCGTAAATCAATAATGCTTTTCGTCAAGGCTATGATAGTCATTGCCGCAACCACCGGCTTTGTCGAGACATGGAATGAAAACTATGTCGAATCCCTGTTTAGTAACAAGGGTAACTATGTTGTTATCTTTTCTTATATTTTTCTTTTTGTAACCTTTTCATCACTTTACGGTGCTTTTAATATAGGCATTTACCGTATTCACGAAATAATTTACAGCTTTTCACTTGCCGCTGTCTTTACAAATATCGTTATGTATCTCGAGCTTAGCCTTATAGCAAGAAGAATGGTGGCGGTAGCTCCTCTCGCAGTCGGTATTCTTTATCAGATAGCGGTTGTGTTTATATGTTCATGCTGTGCAAATATGATATACTTTAAGCTGTATACGGCGAGAAAGGTTCTTGCCGTTTTCAGCAACGAAATTTACGGCTTCGGCTTAATAAGGAAAATGAGTGTTATATCCGAACGCTTTAGTGTTGAATGCGGTGTAAATGTTGAGCAAACGGATATGGAACAGATAAAACACCTTATCGATAAATACGATGCGGTTGCAATATGCGATATAGATAAAAACAAACAAAAGGAAATAATGTCTTATTGCTATACAAATCAAAAGCGCACATATCTTTTGCCGGATATAACGGATATTATTATGAACAACGCTTATGATATTCAAATAGGTGACACGCCCGTGCTTATGAGTCGAAACACGGGACTTACCTTAGAGCAGGAGGCTATTAAACGCATTTGTGACATAGCTATATCTGCACTTGGGATAATTATCACAAGCCCGATAATGCTTGCTTGCGCAATTGCTATAAAGCTTAACGACGGCGGTCCTGTATTTTTTAGGCAAAATCGAATAACCAAAAACGGAAAAATATTTAATATTTTAAAATTTCGTTCAATGATAGTAGACGCCGATAAAGACGGTGCTAAAAAAGCTGTTAACGATGATGACCGAATAACAAGGGTCGGAAGGATTATCAGAGCCTGCCGTATGGACGAGCTGCCGCAGCTGTTTAACATTCTAAAGGGCGATATGTCTATGGTGGGGCCGAGACCCGAGCGCATTGAGAATGTTTATGAATATACCTCTGTCTATCCCGAGTTTGCCCTGCGTCATCGTGTTAAAGCGGGACTTACCGGCTTTGCTCAGCTTTACGGAAAGTATAATACCTCTCCCGAGGATAAGCTTAATATGGACCTTATTTATATAGAAAATTATTCGCTTTTACAGGATTTAAAGCTTTTGATACTAACGGTTAAGGTGTTGTTTATGAAAGAAAGCACCGAGGGCTTTGACGAAAAAGCAAATGAAAGAGTATATAATGATAACAATGAAGCTATGGAGGAATCAAAATGAGCTTTGATGCAACACTTGTTGTTATGGCGGCAGGTATGGGAAGCAGGTTCGGTGGTCTTAAACAGATAGAACCGATAGGCCCTAAGGGCGAGGCTCTGCTTGACTTTTCTGTTTACGACGCAAAAAAAGCCGGCTTTAATAAGGTTGTATTCGTTATTAAGCACGAAATAGAAAAGGATTTTAAGGAAACGGTCGGCAAACGCATAGAAAAGCAGATTTCGGTTGAATATGCTTTTCAGGAAACAGATATGCTCCCACAGGGCTTTACCTGTCCGGAGGGCAGAACCAAGCCGTGGGGTACGGCTCATGCGGTTTATTGCTGCCGCAATATAGTAAAAACTCCCTTTGCCGTTATAAATTCAGATGATTATTACGGCGCACACGCATTTAATGAAATATACAATCACCTTAAGGAAAACAAGGGTGATTATTGTATGGTAGGCTTTCGCCTTGCCAATACTCTAACCGAAAACGGCACGGTTTCAAGGGGCGTTTGCGAAAGCGAAAACGGTAATTTGAAATCGATTACCGAGCGCACAAAAATAATTGATTGCAAGTATACCGAGGATGATAAGAATTGGGTACCTCTTGCCGAGGATACGATAGTTTCAATGAATATGTGGGGCTTTACTCCCGATATATTTGACTATATATCCGAAGGCTTTACTGAGTTTTTGACTGATAATATAAATGCTCCGAAGGCAGAATACTATCTGCCGAGTGTGGTGTCAGCTCTTATAGCCGAGGACAAGAAAGCGGTTGCGGTTTTATCATCCGAGGATAAATGGTATGGCGTTACATATAAAGCCGATAAGGATTTTGTTGTTAATGCTCTTTCGAGGAAAATATCGGCCGGCGAATACGCAGGTCTTTAATACAGGTGTGATATGGAAAAGAAGCTTATTATTTGGATTTCATCTGCCCTTATAGGAATAGTTGTTATAGGTCTTGTAGTTGTTATTGTGTTAACCTCTATGAATACGGGCGGTAAGGAAAAATCGTCAAACGGAGCGGTTAATTCAAGCGGTGTAATTTACAGCAAGGATTCCGACGGTACAAATGGCTTCGGATACGGCGATACCGTTCGTATTCCCATTAAAATCACCGAGAACCCCGGTATGATAGCCGCAAAAACCGCTATAAAGTACGATGTCTCTGTATTTGAATATGTCGATATCGAGGCGGGTATTTTTAAGAGTGTAGAGGCCTCCTGTAAGGATGGCGTAGTAACCTGTCTTTTAACCGGCGATTTCTCCTCGGGCTCCGGCGATATAACCGCAACCGGTACCGCCGCTACTTTAGTTTTTAAGATTAAGAGCGGTGCAAAGGCGGGTAAATATTTTATGTCTCTTGACGGCGACTCTTGCCAATATGCGAATTTTGATGAAAAATTCGTATACCCCGAGGTTTCGATACCCTCGCAAATAGTAATTGAATAATATAGGTTGTTTTTTAACAGGCACATCGTCATAGATGTGCTTGTTCTTTTTATGCTTTCCCTTTCATATTATGTAATAATAAAAAGGTAAAAGGAAAGGGCGAGAAAAATGCAAGAATACTATCCTGAGGGTTGGCTTAAGGATACGGGAGAAAATCATAAAAATATGGTAACACCGTCTGCACTTGCTTTGGCGCAAGTGAACGGAAGCATTCTTGAGGCTAATGTTATAATGTGTGACGCAGAGCATAATATGACGGTTGACCTCGATTGTATGCGTGGCATTATTCCGAGAGAGGAGGGCGCAATAGGGATATCCGAAGGAATTACACGGGATATAGCCCTAATTTCCCGTGTCGGCAGACCGGTCTGTTTTACCGTAACCGCACTTAAAACCGATAAATTCGGCAAGCTTTATGCACTCCTCTCAAGAAAAAGCGCTCAGCAGGCTTGTCTTGACCATATTGTTTCACATTACAGACAGGGTGATATAATAGAGGCAAGGGTTACTCATCTTGAAAGCTTCGGCGCCTTTTGCGATATAGGCTGCGGAAATATAGCGCTTATGCCTATTGACTCTATATCGGTATCAAGAATATCGCATCCGAGTGATAGATTTAAGGTCGGCGACAATATAAGAGCCGTTATAAGCAGTATAGAGCAGGGTGGCAGGGTAACGCTTTCTCATAAAGAGCTTCTCGGTACATGGAACGAAAATGCGGCGGGCTTTATGCAGGGGCAAACCGTATCGGGGATAATACGAAGTGTTGAAAGCTACGGCGTTTTTGTTGAGCTTGCAGCTAACCTTGCGGGACTTGCAGAGCCAAAGGAGGGTGTTAAAGTAGGGCAGACGGCAAGTGTTTACATAAAAAGCATAATCCCCGAAAAAATGAAAATCAAGCTTATTATAATAGACAGCTTTGATTCCGATAAAAAAACCTCTGCGCCGTATTTTTACGAGGGAAGTCATATAGATGATTGGATATATTCGCCGGATGGCTGTCAGAAGCTTATAGCAAGTCATTTCACCTAACATTGTCGTATTATACTTCCGTATTATGAGGTACATTCTGTAAATGTTTTAAAATTACGGGTTGATTTTGTTTCCTTTAGGGGGTATAATAGCGTAGGTGATAAAAAATGTCTGAAAATAATGAATGTAATCATAACTGCTCCTCCTGTCAGAGCAACTGCTCGGACAGACAAAACGAAAGTCTGCTTGAGCCTACGGGAGAATATAACGATATAAAGCATGTCATTGCCGTTGTCAGCGGTAAGGGCGGAGTCGGAAAATCGATGGTAACCTCTCTGCTTGCCTGTGCATTGAGCAAAAAAGGATATAAGGTCGGTGTGCTCGATGCCGATATTACAGGTCCCTCTATACCAAAGGCGTTCGGTATAACACAAAACGCAATGCAGAATGAGCTTGGTATTCTTCCTGCGGAAACAAAAACCGGAATTAAGGTTATGTCCGTAAATATGCTGCTTCCGGAGCACGATTCTCCCGTTATATGGAGGGGACCGATTATAGCCGGAGTTGTCAAGCAGTTCTGGCACGATGTTGTTTGGGGTGAGCTTGATTATCTGCTTGTCGACTGTCCTCCCGGAACGGGCGATGTTCCGCTTACGGTTTTTCAGTCGCTTCCGCTTGACGGTATAGTTGTTGTAGCCTCCCCTCAGGACCTTGTTTCTATGATAGTTAAGAAAGCCGTAAATATGGCTAAAATGATGAATATTCCTATAATAGGCGCAGTTGAAAATATGAGCTACTTTGTTTGTCCCGACTGTAACAGTAAGCATCGAATATTCGGCGGCGGTGCGGATTTAGCCGAAGAAACAGGGGTTAAGCCTATAGGTGAGCTTCCTATTGACCCGTCGCTTGCAGCTATGGTTGATTCGGGATGTGTTGAAAGCGTCGATGCTTCTTATCTCGAAGCTGCGGTACAGGCTATTGAAAATATTTAAGGTGCGTTCCCTATGAGAATGCGAAAGAAAAAACACCTTGAGGACAGACTTTCGGCTGTTTCCGATATTTTGTATGTCAGCGATTTCGAGGATAGGAATTTTAATACCGCAATCGAGAAGAAGGAGTACTTGAATCTTGAGGATTGGTTTGGGAGAACAGCTCCGCTTTATCTTGAGATAGGCTGCGGTAAGGGTGGCTTTATTTCAAGGCTTGCAAGGGAAAATCCGGATATCAATTTTCTTGCTGTTGAAAAAGAGGCGAATGTTATAGTCTCTGCCTGTGAAGCTGTCAAGGAGCAGGGCATAAGCAATGTAAGATTTTTAAAATGCTCGGCAGAATATCTCGAACGCTATCTTAAAAGGAAAAGCGTTCAAAGAATTTATTTAAACTTCTCCTGTCCTTTTCCGAAAAACAAGTATGCTTCTCACAGGCTTACTCACGAAAACTTTTTAAAAATCTATAAAAAACTTATGTCAAACGGTGCCGAGATACACCAAAAAACCGATAATATGCATTTTTTCGAGTTTTCCTTAGAGCAGCTTTCCCGTAACGGATTTTCTCTTAAAAATGTTTCGCTTGACCTACATAAAAGTGATTTTGAGGGAAATATAGTAACTGAATATGAAAGTCGCTTTTTATCTCAGGGTATGCCGATATATAGGCTTGAGGCTTATATATCCGATTAAATGGAATAAGCACGAAGTACAAGCTTTAATTAAAGCAAGGTGCGCAGAGCATAGAAAAATTTGCCCTGCGCACCTTGCTTTGCCCCTAAACGATTGTAATGAATATAGGCAAAACTGAAATTTTAAAATTTCAGTTTGCTAAAGCCGATAGAATCGGCATATTAAAACACCTAAAGGTGCTTCGATATTCTATAGTCATTATAACGAGGGCAGTTTATTCAAAAATTTGCGGTTATGCTGTGCGGAGTATTGAATTATTCCATACCCATAGCTTTAAGCGGTGAAACGGTCTTGCCGTCAACCGTAGCCGCAATATGAATGTGAACGCCGTCAGAGCATTCACAGGGTACTGTTCCTGCGGTGCCGATAATGTCTTCGCTTCCGATTGCCGTGCCTATCCTGCAGTTGATGCTTTCAAGTCCGCAGTATAGTATTTTTATACCGTTGCCGTGGTCTATAACAACGGTTTTGCCGAGAGCAGAATCCTCCCTTATATCGCACACCGTACCCTGAGAGGCGGCTTTTATCTGTGCGTTTTTCTCACACTTAATATCTATGCCGGTATGAAGCCGCATATCACCGTAGGTTTTGGAATATTGAAGGGAGGTTTCGCTGTAGCCTTTTATAATATCTCCGCTTACAGGAAGTGAAAAGCTTTGCTTTTCCTCACTTTTATCGGTGCTTTGCTCCGCTTCATACGGGATATCGTTTTTCTGTGCATTAACATCTTCGCCGTCGGTATTGCTCGGTGCTTTGTCTGTTTTTGAATTTGCTTCATCGTTATAAGAGCTCTCCGGTGTAACGCTTTCTAAGCTGTCGGTATTTTTATTTCCCGAGGTTATCCTTGCAACCGCAAGCCATGATGCACCGCCAAGCGCTATAAGGCAGCAGGCTACAATCGCATATATACCGTTGGGACTGATTTTTTTCCTTTTATTACCGCTTTCGCTGTATTTCATATCCACTCATCCTTTCGCTTTTCTGCCCTTATATTATTGACTGAAATTTTTTAACATATACCTTTAAAAATTTTACCATAAAAATTCAAAAACAGTTCACACAATCAGCAAATTGATAGTGTATCATATACTCGTACCGAAAAGGGAGCCGCACCCGCTTCGGTATACATCCCCTTAATGGGGATTCTCTCCTCAAACCCCTTAAAAGCGAGAAGAGACCGTGCTTTATGTACGGTCTCTTCTTGCTTTTGTTTTTTAATTTTTTTCGTTTAGCAGTGCTAAAAAATTCT
>CAYLQF010000067.1:0-8692 GCA_964385735.1 uncultured Ruminococcus sp.
ATCAGATGATCAAGGCTCTGCTCAAAACCGTGCCGGATATAAAGCTCGATCGTGACCACACAATGATAGTATCACCTGACGAGGGCGGTATGGGACGGTGCATTTATTACTCCTCGGTTTTAGGTCTTGACCTCGGTATGTTCTATAAGCGCAGAAATTATTCTGTTGTTGTAAACGGAAGAAACCCCATTGAGGCTCACGAATTTCTCGGAAACGATATAACCGGAAAAGACCTCATTCTTGCTGACGATATGATTTCTTCAGGTGAGTCAATGCTTGACATTGCCGCAAAGCTTAAGGAAAAAGGCGCAGGCAGAATATTTATATTCTCCACCTTCGGACTTTTTGTTGAGGGCCTTGATAAGTTTGACGATTATTACAAAAAAGGTCTTATCGACAAAATATTCACCACAAACCTCATTTATCAAACTCCCGAGCTTTTATCGAGAGACTGGTATTGCAGTGTTAATATGTCTAAGTACATAGCCCTGCTTGTTGATACTCTTAATAATGATAATTCAATAAGCAGCCTGCTTGACCCTGTTGACAGAATTAAAAAAATAGTTTCAAAATACGAAAGCAAATAATTTTTTAAAGCCTTTCCGTTATAAACACAACCGCACGAGTGTAAGCACACCCTGTGCGGTTGTTATTTTTGTATTAAAAATTACAGCGGTCTTTAATCAGTTTATTTATAAAGGATTAGTTAATTTTACCTATATAGGTAAATCTCCTTACCCGCTCGCCGTTTCTTTCTATTTCTTCGCAAAACATCGAAAGGGGACGCACCCAAAGCTCACCCTCACCGTAAAGTGCACGGTAAACGACGGTTTCTTCAAGTGTTTCGGAATTTTTGGCTATGGCAACAGCCTCATATTCCTTGCCCTTAAAATGGCGGTAACGGCCGAGCTTAAAATTATTTTCCATATTATTTCATAAACTCGTACATTGCTTTAAAGCACATATACACATCTAACTTTGCAGTGGTTTCAAAGGGAGAATGCATTGAAAGCACCGGAACACCGAGGTCAACAACATCAACCCCAAGGTTTGCTATATACATTGCAACCGTTCCGCCGCCTCCTGCATCAACCTTTCCGAGCTCACCCGTCTGCCATACAATCTCCGCATTATCAAGCATTGCCCTTATTTTCGCAACATATTCAGCCGAAGCATCGGAGGTGCCGGATTTGCCTCTTGCACCGGTATATTTCGTAACACAGACACCGTAATTCAAGAGAGAAGCATTACGCCTTTCCATAACCTCCTGAAATGTGGGATCCATACCTGCGTTAACATCGGCTGATAGGCACTGAGAGCTTCTGAGTGCTACGGTGGCATCTGCTCCCTGTGACCTCGCAAGGTCGCTTACTATATGGAAAAGAAAATCGGAGTTAAGCCCTGTATTGCCGTCCGAGCCTATTTCTTCTTTATCGGTAAGAATTGCAAGGGCGGTATATTCGGGGACGGATACCTCCAAAACGGCAGTAAGTGCAGGGTAAGCGCATACCCTGTCATCCTGACCGTAAGAGCCTATAAGCGATCTGTCAAGGCCTATATCGCAAGCGTGTGCCGCCGGTACCATTTCAAGCTCCGCAGAAAGGAAATCCTCTTCGGTAACACCGTATTTTTCATTTAAAATCCGGAGTATATTAAGCTTAACAAGCTCGCTTCCTTCATCATCATTAAACGGCATACTGCCTATGAGAATATTAAGCTCTTCGCCCTTTATTCCCTCCGAAAGGGTACGCTTGCTCTGCTCTGCGGCAAGATGCGGAAGCAAATCGTTAACAACAAATTTTGGATCGTTTTCGTCCTCGCCTATTTTTACAGCTACAACACTTCCGTCCTTTTTTGCAAAAACGCCGTGAAGTGCAAGCGGAACCGCAGGCCATTGATATTTTCTGATGCCGCCGTAATAATGTGTTTTAAAAAGAGCCAATTCAAGCTCTTCATAAAGCGGATTGGGCTTCAAATCAAGCCTCGGAGAATCGATATGAGCAGCGGTTATTCTGAGCCCGTCCTCAAGGCTCCGTTTACCTATAACGGCAAAGGCAACCGTTTTACCTCGGTTATTAAAATAGACCCTGTCTCCTGCCTTATAGCTTTTTCCTCTTACAAACTCTTCAAAGCCCCTGTCCCTTGCCATATCAATTGCGACAGCGGCGGCCTCTCGTTCGGTTTTTGCGGCATTGAGAAAGCTCTTATAGCCCTCGCAATAGCTTAAGGCCTCCGAATAGACCTTATCATCTACCTTTAGCAGACCGTTTTTCTTTTTATAAAACAATTTTTCCTTTAGCTCATTTGAAGCCGATTTTTTTTCAGTCACGGTAAATTCCCTCCGATTATATTTTTAAATACCGTCTCCGCACTTTTCAAAAGCTCCTCTGCGGAGTCGTTGTTTAACAGTATTATATCCGCTCTTTGCCGGTAAAAATCATCATTTTTACCTGCGCCTATCCTCAGCTTTGCCGCAGCAGAGGAAATTTTATCCCTCGCCGTTATTCTCTCAAGTCGCAGGTCTTTTTTTGAAAGCACAGCAACGGTAATATCGCAAATCCCGTCAAGTCCGCTTTCAAAGAGAGTAGGTGCATCAAGCATATTGACCTGACAGCTTCTGATTTTTGCTTTTGCAAGCTCTGCTATATACGGCAAAAGTGTTTTATTTAAAAGCTCTGTTTTTTCCTTTGAGGAAAAGGCAATTTCAGCAAGCCTTTTTCTGTTAAGCTCGCCGTTTTCATCTGCAATTTCACTGCCGAAAGCAGCCTTAAGCCCCTCTAGGCCCTTACTGCCCCTTATGGCTGCTGCTCTTGAAAGAGCATCACAATCAATCACATTTATTCCCATCTCGGCTGCCTTTAACGCAGCAGTACTTTTACCTGCGCCCGTAGGCCCCGTAAGTCCTATGACAACGGTTTTCATAGCTTTATCACCCTAAATGCCGCAGCCCTTATAAGACGATTATAAACAGCAAGTCCTACGCCGGATTTAGAGGGTGCATGGATAAATATTTTTTCTACTCCAAGTCCGTCTGCCGCTCGCAGCGCCGAAAAAACATCGTGTGCTAAGGTTCTTTCGTCCGTATCCGTGCCGTATACTATTTTTTTGCAGCTTATAAGCTTCTCATCCTCAGTAAAGCATATAGCTGCCGAATTCGGTTCTCCGTTTACAAGCGCCGCAAATTTTTCTGTATCTGCCTCGACAAGATATGCTTCGGTTTTCGGCGCATAATGCTTGTATTTCATTCCGGGTGACGAAACCCTTTCGCCCTTTTCGGGCTGCGAAAGAACCGCCTTATCTATAATTATATTCGGAAGGATTTGTTTAAGCTCCTCGGCAGTTACAGCCCCCGGTCTTAAAAGCCTCGGAGTATCTGTGCAAAGAGATATTACGGTTGACTCTACGCCGACATTACAGTCCTCACCTATTACTATAGCATCCACCCTACCGTCAAGATCGGACAGAGTATGAGCGGCGGTTGTAGGACTGGGCGAGCCCGAAAGATTTGCCGAGGGTGCCGCAAGAGGAATATTACTTACTGCTATTATATCATGTGCTGCCTTGCTTGACGGCATTCTGACCGCCACCGTATCCAAGCCTGCCGAAACCGACGGATCTATACCCTTTGCTCTTTTAAGCACCATAGTAAACGGACCCGGCCAAAAGCGACCTGCGCATTCGTACGCTGCCTCGGGGATATCCCTTGCAACCGTTTTAAGCATTTCAATATCCGATATGTGTACAATAAGCGGATTATCCTGAGGGCGACCCTTTGCCTTAAAGACTCTGCTTATTGCATCGGCATCATAAGCAGATGCCGCAAGACCGTAAACCGTTTCAGTAGGTATGGCAACTATACCGCCGCATTTTAAAATCTCAGCCGCCTTTTTTATGCCGCAGCTGTAATCGCCGGATACAATATTGATTTTTTCGGTAAGCATTATACTACTTCCTATCAATTATTCTCACTTTCTTTTAAAGCCTCGGTTCTGTAATAGGTTGTGAGCGAATCTATTATCTCGTCAAGCTCTCCGTTCAAAACCGAATCGAGCTTATAAAGGGTAAGTCCTATTCTATGGTCTGTAACTCTACCCTGAGGGAAATTGTAGGTTCTTATCCGTTCGCTTCTGTCCCCCGTGCCGACCTGCGAGCGACGGTCGGAGGCTATCAGATCATCATGCTCCCTCTTTGCCGCATCAAAAAGCCTCGCCCTTAAAACCTTAAGTGCTTTATCCTTATTCTTAAACTGACTTCGCTCATCCTGACATTCGACAACCGTACCGGTAGGTATATGGGTTACTCTTATTGCCGAAGAGGTTTTGTTGATATGCTGACCGCCGGCGCCCGAGGAACGGAAGGTATCGATTTTCAAATCAGCCGGATTTATTTCCACCTCAACATCATCCGCCTCCGGCATAACAGCCACGGTTACGGTTGATGTGTGAATTCTTCCCTGAGCCTCGGTATCCGGAACACGCTGTACCCTATGTACTCCGCTTTCGTACTTAAATCGAGAATATGCACCCGCACCCTCTATCATAAAGCTTACTTCTTTACAGCCGCCGAGCTCGGTTTCATTAAAATTGGTAACATCCAGCTTAAAGTGTTTGCTCTCGGCATACATAGAATACATCCTAAAAAGGCTTGCGGCAAACAATGCCGCCTCCTCACCGCCGGCGCCGCCTCTTATTTCAACAATAACATTCCTTGCATCGTTGGGGTCCTTAGGCAGCAAAAGAAGCTTCAGCTCCTCGCTTACTTCCTCCGTTTTTTTCTTGGCTGCTTCAAGCTCCTCCTCAACAAGCTCCTTAAAATCCTTATCAAGTCCGCCGCCCGAAAGCAGCTCCTGAGCCTCCTCGGCATTTGCTGTTGAAGCCTTATACTCTCTGTACTTCTCAACTATGGGAGTAAGCTCGCTATGCTCTTTCATCAGCTTGGTAAAAAGAGCATTATCGGAAACAACCTCGCTTCTTGTAAGCTCAACGCCTATCTGTTCATAGCGATTTTCAACCGCAGATAATTTTTCAAACATCCGTTTTCTCCGTTCTGATTATCTTTTTAATATTTTTTTCAACCTTAAGTCTCGGCAGCATTACCTCTCTGCCGCATCCGTCACATCTGATTTTTATATCCATTCCAACCCTTAAAACAGTAAAGTCAAAGCTGCCGCAGGGATGCTTTTTCTTCATTTTGAGTTTATCGTTCAGCCTAAGGTCCATAAAAATCCTCTTTAATTAAGAAATATTTATATTATTATAAATCAGTATTCAAATAAAGGCAATATTTTCTTGATAAAAAGTCAAATGAATGCTAAAATAATTATATTGCATATTACGGGGGGACTTATAAAATGCAGTCGGTTAAAATTTTGCACTGTGCCGATTTACATATAGGCGCACTTCAAAGCTTTCTCGGTGAACGCTCTGCCGCAAGGCGCATAGAAGCTCTGCTAACCTTTGAAAGCATCGTAAGGCTGGCAACCGAAAGCCATGCTTCAATAGTTTTAATAGCCGGTGATTTATTCGACTCAAACAGCATAGAGCATTCTCTTTATCAAAAGGTGCTTGATGCCATTTCAAGTGCAAAAGGCGTTAAATTCGTTTTTGCAGCCGGAAATCACGATCCGTTAAATTCCGAAGCTCCGTTTAAAAAAGCGACGCTGCCTTCAAACCTGTATATATTGCCCTGTGAAAGCTCGTATTTTAAATTCGACGATATAAAGGTAAGGGTTTACGGCTGCTCCTTTGCAGAGGTTTATAAGCATAGCTGCAAGCCTTTTTCGGCAGACGAGGATGAATACATAAATCTTGCCTGTCTTCACGCAGATATGAGCAGCGGTTCGTCATCTAATTACAATCCGATTGACGAAGCCTTTATCGAAAGCTCAAAAACAGATTACTTTGCTCTCGGGCACATCCATAAGAAAACGGAAATAAAAAAGGTCGGAAACACCTTTTATGCCTATTGCGGCTGCAGCGAGGGTCAGGGCTTTGACGAGGAGGGCGAAAAGGGCGTTTACATAGGAGATGTTTCAAAGGGAAGCGCCGAGCTTGAGTTTGTACCGATTTGCAAAAGAATGCATATTTGCGAAAGCATAGATATTTCAAATGTCAACGGCGAAGCCGATACGGTAAGCTTAATTCTCGAAACGCTTAAGAGAAAGTACGGTAATTACACCGATAATCTTTACAAGCTTTCTCTATGCGGCAACACCGAGAAAACCATAAGGCTCAATTTAAAAGAGATTGCCGAGAGACTGTCCACAGAGCTTTATTTTGTAAAGCTTAAGGATAAAAGCTGTGTTTCGGAAAATCTTGATGTCATTGCTAAAGAAAACTCGCTTAAAGGAATTTTCGTGCGCAAAATGCTTGAAAAAATAAAGTCCGGAGAAAACAAGGAAGAATACGAATATGCCCTAAAAATAGGATTAAAAGCCTTTGAAGGAGATACGGATATTTATGAAAATCAATAAAATAGAAATAAGCTCCTTCGGAAGGCTAAGCAATTATACACTTGATTTAAGCGACGGTCTTTGCGTTATATACGGCAACAATGAGGACGGTAAAACAACCCTTGCCGCATTTATAAAAGCAGTGTTTTACGGAACGGGAACGGGAAAAGCCAAAAGCCTTGAGGATTTACCGAGAACGAAGTACAGACCTTGGAACGGCTCGGATATGGGTGGCAGGATTTACTTTACCTTTAACGGAACCGATTACTGTATCGAACGGCTTTTCAGAGGTTCAAACTCGACAGACAGGATAATTCTCACAAATACCGACCTCGGGGAAGCCGAAAGCGTAGCTTCTGATATAGGAGAACGGTTTTTCGGCATCAACGCCGAAGCCTTCGAAAAAAGCGCCTTTATAAGCTCCTTTGTTTCGGGTATTTCATCCTCTGCGGCGGGAGAGCTGAATTCAAAGCTGTCAAGCATAGCGCTTACAGGAGATGAAAGCACTTCGTTTAAAACCGTTTCGGACAGAATTACCTGTGCATACGAAGGCTTAATTTCCAAATCAAAAAAAGCCGGTGCCTGTATTAAAAGCAAAGAAAAGCTGACGGCTCTTGAGGCGGAATACGAAAAGGCTCTTTCGGATGCGGAAAAAAGGTCTGAAATATCAGAAGAAGTGTTTTCGCTTAAGACACAGATTAAAAGCACCGAAAAACGGCTGAGTGCAATAAAAAAATTGCTTTCATATCAA
This sequence comes from uncultured Ruminococcus sp., assembly GCA_964385735.1. Taxonomy (GTDB): domain Bacteria; phylum Bacillota; class Clostridia; order Oscillospirales; family Acutalibacteraceae; genus UBA737. The sequence continues at coordinate 7,203 of CAYLQF010000067.1, forward strand.
GAGGATGCAAAAAAAGCCGAAAAGCTCCGTGAGTATATTGATAAAAAATGCGCTCTTGACAAAATAAAATCCGCATATCCATCAGAAAACGGACGACCTATAGATATAAAATCCGTTGAATTTTGCCTTTCAAAGGCCAAAGCTGCCGAAGGCAGATATGAGCTTTTCAAAAGCGAGGCGGAAAAAACGCAGGAGGAGATAAGACTTTCCGAATCAATGAGCACGCAAAAAGCCGAAGAAGAGCTTGAGCGTCTTAACAGCGAGGTCGAAGAAAAAAAAGAAAAGCTTGCCCTGCTCGAACCGATTATCAAATCAAAAAGCGATGAAAAGCAAGAAGCGGAAAATAAGCTTAACTCAGCCCGTGAAAAGAAAAAGGCTTTAAATATGCCGCTGCTTATTGCAGGTATATTGCTTGTTGCGGTATCGGCTGTAATTTTCGCAGCCTTAAGGTCAATTCCGCTTTCAGTCGTACTTCTCGCCTTTGCGGTTACAGTTGGCTCTTCGGCATTTATTTTAAAGCCTAAAAACAAGCGACTTACAGCCTCACTTAACAGCTCGATACTACTGTTATCAAGTGATATAACCGCCCTTTGCGCTCAAAAGAGCGAGCTTATATCGGCTATAAGCGAAATAAACGGGAAAAAATCAATTATAAGCTCCGCTGTAAGTGCGGATACCGCCATAGCAGCCCGCAGGGAAAAGGAGCTTGAAGAAAAGCTTGCCGAAGCCGAAAAAGCAAAAGCCGATATTGCTGCGGCAAAATCCGACCTTAATGCAATCTTAGGGTCTTACTGTGATACCTCAAGCGACGAAAGCATTACGGCAGCAATTGAGGAAATAAGGGATAATTTCGAAAAAATCAAGCAGCTTAAAACAGAGCTTATGTATTTAAGCAACGACTTAAACGGCATTTCCTACGAGGAAGCAAGGCAAAAGCTCGATATGCTATCTACCGCAGATATCCAAAGTATTGACTTTGAAGCGGCGGAAAACGAAAAAGCTAAGCTTGAGGAGCTGCTTTCACAGCTGAAGCTAAGCTCAGCTCAAAAAGAAACCGAGCTTAAAACCGGCTTCAGAGGCTTCAAGGCTCCCGAAGCCGTTGCCCGTGAAATCGCATATCTCAGAGAAAGCATACTCTCTATGGAGCAATTTTGCTCTGCCGCTGCAATTGCCAATGAGGCTCTTAAGGAAAGCTTTGCCGAGGTAAGAAAAAGCTACGGCTCCGATGTGGAAAAAAGAACACTTGAAATATTCTCTAAGCTTACCGGCGGAAGATACGGCAGAGTAGCCGTTTCAAAGGAGCTTGAAATATCTGTAGAGCAAGCCGACATTTTCGGCACTAAGGAAATCGACTATCTGAGCCGAGGAACTGTTGAACAAGCTTATTTAAGCTTACGACTTGCAATATCGGAGCTGATATCAAAAAACGAGCCCCTTCCGATAATTATGGACGATGTGCTCTCTCAGTATGATGATAGCAGAGCACGGGC